>JBDSCZ010000330.1:0-9721 GCA_039920865.1 Burkholderiaceae bacterium | reverse complement strand
TCCACGCTGGATGCGCTGGGGCGGCTGGCCGTTTGTGGCGTTCAGCATGACTACGCTGTACGGTCAGTTGGTCAGCGTCTATCAATATCCGAAAGCGGTTTTGCTGGTGCTGGGCGGCTCCACTGCGGCGGCCATCATCATCGGCTATTTTTACGGTCGTGAAAAACGGGTCTGGTGCAAATACCTGTGCCCGGTAAATGGCGTGTTCGGCTTGATGAGCAAGTTAGCGCCGATGCATTACAAGGTCGATGCGGAAGCCTGGCGCAGTTCCTACCATAGCGTGACCCGAATTGTGCCGGTCAATTGCGCGCCGCTGGTGGCGATGCGCCAGATGCAAGGCACCAGCGATTGCCATGCGTGTGGACGTTGCAGCGGTCATCGCGACGCCATTGCGCTGACTGCCCGTACGCCGAATCACGAAGTGGTCAAGCTGGGCGCAAAGTTTGCGACCGGCTGGCAAAGTGTGCTGATCCTGTTCGGCCTGTTGGGCATTGCGCTCGGCGCATTCCAGTGGACGGTCAATCCGCATTTCATCGAAGTCAAGCAATTAATTGCCGAATGGCTGATCGAGCGCGACATTCTGTGGCCATTCGCCGAGAACGCGCCGTGGTGGCTGCTGACCAATTATCCGGCGCAACGCGATGTATTTTCCTGGCTTGATGGCGCGCTGGTGACCGGCTACATTCTGGGCATGGGCGTGCTGATGGGGTGCGCTTTGAGCGCCATCGTCGGTCTGGCCAGCCGCCTTCTGGGGCCGTGGCAGCGCCAGCGTTTTTATCATTTCAGCCAGGCGCTGATTCCGCTGGCCGGTTGCGGCGTGTTTCTCGGCCTGTCGGGGCTGACCGTTAATTTGCTCAAGAACGATGGCGTGCCGGTGTTCTGGGTCAGTGACCTGCGGCTGATGCTGCTGATCGGCGCCAGCCTGTGGTCGCTTTGGCTGGCGGTAGGCATTACCCGTCAGTATGCAGCTAGCGCATCGCAGCGGCTGGTGGCGCTGGGCGTATTCGGGCTGGCGCTGGCCTTGATCGATGCCAACTGGGTGCTGATGTTCTGGATCTGGTAAGGCTTCAAATCGCCAGTGCGCGCTGCGCTGGTGATGCATACTGAAAGCTGTATTTTATCCTTGCCAATGAAAACCTGCGGTAATTAGCGTGTTTTTCGGCATACCCGTCATAATTTCAAATGATTGCGGCGGCGATCAGTCGCGGTTGCGGCGCACCATAGCTTCGATGGCAGCTATCAGCGCCGCGTTGCGGGGCGAAACTTCCAGTGTATCGGCCAGCACCGCCAGCGCCGAGCGTGCCGGCTCGGGCAGCGACAATTGCTTGACCGGGATGGCCTTCTCCAGGCTGGCGGCAACTTGCACTTTGAGCCGTATCGCGGTAACCTGCCAGCCCCGCTTTAGTAAAAAATCCTGCAGTTTAGGCAACTGATGCTTGAGTTTGGCGGCCAATGCGGCATTCGGCGTCGAAAGCACCAGTTGGCCGGATTCGCATTGCAGGATCGCGCAGGCTTCGAACATCGCGGGTAGTGCCGAGGCACAATCTGCTTGCAGTGCCGCCATTTTGGTGACGGTCGGCATCAGAGCGGACATCTTGTCGTTCACCCGTAAAAATTCCATCGCATCTTGCGGCGTGCGCGCTGAGTGCGATTGACGGGTGCTGCGCTGGTAAGGAGTATAGGAAGGTGAACGCATCCGCTGAACCTTACCATATCCGGCCCACCATAGAGGATCGATATGCAAGTCATTCTGTTGCACCCGCGCCTGACCCAGGCCAAATCCATCACCCTGACCAACAAGCATTTGCTGCTGGCGGTCCTGGGCTTACTGGCGGCAGTTACAGCCGGTGCCGTTTTGCTGCATGCGCTGACGCAGCGTTTTGCAGCGGATATTTCGTCACCATTTTTACTTGGCTGGGCGGCGCAAGCAGATTACGATCCGGCTACCCGGCAAGACAAATTTCTGAAGCAGAACCTGGCTGTCATGGCGGCACGGCTGGGCCAGATGCAAGCCCAGTTAGTGCGACTTGATGCGCTCGGCGAGCGGGTACAGGGTTTGGCCGGCGTCAAACCGGAAGATTTTAATTTCAAGGCATTGCCTGGTCGCGGCGGTGCGGCACCGTCCAGCCTGGAGCTGCAGAGCAGGCCGGAACTGAGCCTGACTGAGTTTCAGAAATTACTCGATGCGATGTCCAATGACGTCGAGCATCGGGCCGATTACATGAATGTATTGGAGTCGACCCTGATGGCCGACAAGATTCAGGCAAAATTACTGCCTACTATCCAGCCGGTCAAGGTAAATTATATTGCCTCCGGTTTCGGGGTGCGCTTTGATCCGTTTAACGGGCGTAGTAGCTTTCATGAAGGAATCGACTTTCCATCTCCGACTGGTACGCCGATCGTGGCTGCGGCAGGCGGCGTAGTTATCGCTGCAGAGTTGCATAGCGATTACGGCAATATGGTGGAGATCGACCATGGCAACGATATTGTCACCCGTTATGCACATGCGTCGCGCTTGTTGGTGCATGTTGGCGACATCGTCAAGCGCGGCCAGCATGTGGCCGACATCGGATCGACCGGCCGCTCGACCGGCGCGCATCTGCACTTCGAGGTACGGGTCAAGGGCGTGGCGCAGGATCCGAACAAATTTCTGGCGGCCGGAGCCGATCTGGCGAAAGCGGTGGCGCTACGCGGAAAATGAGTTTTTGGCGTTGGCTTTCCTTTCGGCAGGGGCGCTGACCATTGTTTCCGCACCAGTCGGCCCAATATACAAAAAATCGCATGCTAAAATCCAATGTTAGACATAGTCCGGCCCGAGCGCAGATGTGCATTGCAGATGGCTCGAGTCTTTTTTTTCGGTGCTTTTTTAGAATCCAAGTATGTCAATACTGACCCAGATTTTCGGCAGTCGCAACCAGCGTCTGCTCAAGCAATACCAAAAAACCGTCCGTGAGATCAATGCGCTTGAAGCGGAGATAGAAAAACTCTCGGATGCGCAGTTGCAAGCCAAGACCCCGGCTTTCAAGGAGCGCATTGCGAATGGCGAAAAACTCGACGATCTGTTGCCGGAAGCGTTTGCGGTCTGCCGCGAAGCCAGCAAACGCGTGCTCAAGATGCGCCATTTCGATGTCCAGTTAATCGGCGGCATGGTGATTCACCAAGGCAAGATTGCAGAAATGGGCACCGGCGAAGGCAAAACCCTGATGGCGACCCTGGCGTCTTACCTCAATGGTCTGACCGGCAACGGCGTGCACATCGTGACCGTCAACGATTATCTGGCGCAACGTGACGCCGAAGGCATGGGCCGGTTGTACGGCTGGCTTGGCCTGACGACCGGCGTGAATTTGTCGCAGATGGAGCATGCCAGCAAGCAGGCAGCTTATGCGGCAGACATCACCTACGGTACCAATAACGAGTTCGGTTTCGACTATCTGCGCGACAACATGGTGTTCGATTTGGCAGACCGGGTCCAGCGCGGCCTGCACTTCGCCATCGTCGATGAAGTCGATTCGATCCTGATCGATGAGGCGCGCACCCCGCTGATCATCTCGGGCCAAGCCGAAAACCACACCGACCTGTATTACAAAATCAATGAATTGCCCAAACTCCTGACCCTGCAGATCGGCGAAGAAACGCCGGACGGCAAAGGCAAGGTGGAAGTGCCGGGCGATTACACCAAGGACGAGAAGGCGCATCAGGTGCTGCTGACCGAAGCTGGACACGAGAAGGCCGAACGGATCCTGACCGAAATGGGACTACTGGCCGAAGGCGGATCGCTCTATGATGCGACCCATATTTCTCTGGTGCATCATCTGTATGCGGCGTTACGCGCCCATGCGCTGTACTTCAAAGATCAGCATTACGTGGTGCAAAACGGCGAAGTCGTCATCGTCGATGAATTCACCGGTCGCATGATGACCGGTCGGCGCTGGTCCGACGGCTTGCACCAGGCGGTGGAAGCCAAGGAAGGCGTCAAGATCCAGAATGAAAACCAGACCCTGGCATCGATCACGTTCCAGAATTACTTCCGTATGTACGGAAAACTGGCCGGCATGACCGGTACCGCAGATACCGAAGCCTACGAATTCCAGTCGATTTACTCGCTGGAAACAGTGGTAATTCCGCAAAACAAGCCGAATCAGCGCAAGGATCGGCAGGATCAGGTCTACAAGACTTCGGAAGAAAAATATCAGGCGATGCTGAAGGACATTCAGGATTGTTATGAGCGCGGCCAACCGGTACTGGTCGGCACCACGTCGATTGAAAATTCCGAATTGCTATCCGGAATTCTGGATCAGGCCAAGTTGCCGCACAACGTGCTGAACGCCAAGCAGCATGCGCGCGAAGCCGAGATCATTGCCCAGGCCGGTAGCCCGAAAGCGATCACGATTGCCACCAACATGGCCGGCCGGGGCACCGATATCGTGCTGGGCGGCTTTGTTGAAAATGCGATTCAGATTATCGAAGCCGACGACAGCATCTCGGAGATCGACAAACAGGCGCAGTCGCTGGCGTTGCGCAGCGGTTGGCAGGCACTGCACAACCAGGTACTGGCGGCTGGCGGCTTGCACATCATCGGCACCGAGCGCCACGAATCGCGGCGGGTCGACAATCAGTTGCGCGGTCGTGCCGCGCGTCAGGGCGATCCCGGTTCTTCGCGCTTCTACCTGTCACTGGATGACGCGTTGCTGCGCATTTTTGCCGGCGACCGGGTGCGCTCGATCATGGACCGCCTGAAAATGCCGGAAGGCGAGCCGATCGAGGCCGGCATCGTGTCGCGCTCGATCGAGTCGGCGCAGCGCAAGGTCGAAGCTCGCAATTTCGACATCCGCAAGCAATTGCTGGAATACGACGACGTCTCCAACGATCAGCGCAAGGTAATTTACACCCAGCGCAACGAACTGCTGGAGTCCGACAATGTATCGGATTTGATAGCATCGCTGCGCAACGGCGTATTTACCGACCTGTTCCGTGCCTTTGTTCCGGCCGAGTCGATGGAAGAGCAGTGGGACATCAAGACGCTACAGGCGGTGCTGGCCGATGAGTGGCAACTCGACGTGCCGCTGGCGCAAATGCTGGAAGCAGAGCCGAACCTGACCGACGAAGTATTGTTGCAGCGCACCCTGGAGGCGGCCACGGCCGCCTACGAGGCCAAGATCGCCATCGTCGGCCGGGAATCGTTTGCCGGTTTCGAGCGCAGCGTGATGCTGCAAAGCGTCGACTCGCACTGGCGTGAACATCTGGCTGCGCTCGATCACCTGCGCCAAGGTATCCACTTACGCGGTTATGCGCAAAAAAATCCGAAGCAGGAATACAAACGCGAAGCCTTCGAGCTGTTCGGCCAGATGCTCGATCTGATCAAGAACGATGTCACCAAAATCATCATGACGGTGCACATCCAGACGCGTGAAGAGATCGATGCGGCGGAGCAGGATTTGGCACAATCGCATGTCGAGAACGTGCATTACCAGCATGCGGATTTCGATGCCGATGCGGAACCGGAAGACTTGCTCGCGCCCACAGCGTTCGCCGAGACAGGCGCGCAGCGATTCAATGCGAATGACGTAGTTAAGGTCGGTCGCAACGAACCGTGTCCTTGCGGCAGTGGCAGGAAGTACAAGCAGTGCCACGGCAAGCTGGCATGAGTCCGATATAAGGCATTCGGACTGTTTTACAGCAAAAAAAGACGGGCAAGCCCGTCTTTTTCATTGAATCGGTATCAGCCGATTCGGAAGTCATGCGCCGCGCTTGCCCTATTAAGCGGAGCCACCTCTGACTCTCATCGCACGCCTATCGATGATAGCGAGGACCAGTTTTAACGGCCCCCTTGCAGGCAGCTGGCAATCTGGAGTGTTAAAAATTCAGGTTGTGGTCAGGCAGCATTCTTGCCGCCGGACTGGATCCAGCGTGCAATATCGGGCCAGCACTCGATCAAAGTCTTTGCACCCATGAACAGTCCAATGTGCCCACCAGAGGCGAGCCGCTTGACAATTTCTGTCCTTGGCGTGCCGAGATATTTTTCTGCGTCGAATACCTGTTCCCTGGTTGTGATGTCGTCTTCCGACCCTGCTAGCAAATATGCGGGACAGACGATATCTTTCAATGACAGGAACTGGCCAAGACCGATGAATTGTCCTTTCGCCAAACGGTTTTCCTTGAATATTTGCTGAATTGCCTGTAAGTAATATGCGCCGGGAAGATCTATCGGATTTTCATACCAGCGTTCAAATTTCTCCGTGCGCTTGATGTAGTTTTTGTCCTCGATGTGCTGATATAGTTCGAGGAATTTTCCCAGGTATTGTTCTTCTGGATTCATGCTTTTCCATCCGGCGAGCATCGTTTTCCCGCGCATGCAGCCGCCGCCCGCGGCCACCATTTCTTCGTACAGGCCCAGAGGTAGGGTATGGGCAAGTTTCTTGATTGGACCATCGCCGGCATCGGTATCGATGGGAGCGCCGGCCAGCACCAGAGTGCGTACCTTTGCGGGGAAACGCGCAGCGTACATCGCGCTCATCCAGCCACCCTGACAGAGGCCGATGAGATCGACGACGCCCCCGAGATGATCGACGGCGACATTGATTTCCGCAAGGTACTTGTCGATGTCGAAATTTTTCATCGCGTCGGTGGCGCTCTTCCAGTCTGTTACCAGCACCTGCTCGAGGCCGTTCGCCTGCAATGTTTCGACCAGACTCTGGCCGATCGCGTAGTCGGCGATAGTCGAGCTGTGGCCTGCATAGGGCGCGTCGATCAAAACCGGTGTCTGCGTATGCTTGCCGCCAAGTGCTGAAAAATCCCGCAGCCGCATGGTATCGAGATCCAACAGGATACGGTTCGATGTTGTCCAGTCCGGCTCAGGTGGTGTAGTGATATTTTCTGCTTGTGCAACGTAACGCAGGTTATTTTGAAACAGCTGCATGCCATCCTCGCCGAATTCGATTGCGGCGGCCAAGGGCCAGAACCACGGAACGCTATGTTCCTGGCGGGGTTGGTGAGTAACATTGGCAGAAATAGTCAAGATTCGCTTTCGTTGGAGTGTGATAGAGCGGATGCCTGCGATTGATTCAAGTTCAGGTTATCAGATGCACCCACAACACGCACCACCTTGCCGATGCTAAGGCCCTGAACCAGAATCGAAAACACCACGACCGCGTATGTCAGTGCCAGCACCAGATCGCGCGGCGGGCCGGCCGGCAGCGAGAGTGCCAGTGCGACCGAAATGCCGCCGCGCAATCCACCCCAGGTGAGCACCCGCAAAGCACCCTGCGGCAATTGGAACACCCGGCTCAACAGGCTGATTGGCACCCCGACCGATAACAGCCGTGCAGTCAAGGTAAGTGCAATAACGGCTACCGCCGCCAGCGCCAGGCCAGTCGAAAATTCGATCAGGATCACTTCCAGTCCGATCAGCACGAACAACACTGCATTGAGCATCGAATCGAGCAGTTCCCAGAACATATCCACATTTTGGCGCGTCTTGTCCGACATCGCCAGTGCACGGCCGTGATTGCCGATGATCAGTCCGGCTACCACCATCGCCAGCGGACCAGATACGTGCAAGCGGCTTGCCAGTGCATATCCGCCAAGCACTGCGGCCAGCGTTATTAACACCTCTTCCTGGTAGCTGTCGATGCTCTTAAGCATGTAATAGGTCAGATATCCGAGTGCCAAGCCGAACGCGATGCCGCCACCCGCTTCTGCCAGCAGCAGCATGGCGCCATGCGCCGCAGTCGGCGCTTCGCCGCTGGTCACCATCGCCAGCATCAGCGAAAACAGCACTACGCCGACACCATCATTGAACAGCGATTCGCCGGCGATGACGATTTCCAGGCTCTTCGGCGCGCCGGCCGACTTCAGAATGCCCATGACGGCAATCGGATCAGTGGGGGAAATCAGTGCGCCGAAGATCAGGCAATAGGACAGCGGCAGTGCGACACCGGTGTATGGCAGGATTGCCCACAGGCCAAAGCCGACCAGCGCAGTCGATGCCAGCGTACCAAAAATTGCCAATATGCCGACCTGCCATTTATGCGATTTCAATTCGCTCAAATCAACATGCAGCGCAGCGGCAAACAGCAATAGTGACAGCATTCCCTGCATCAGTAGTTCGGAAAAGTCAACCGACGAGAGCAGTGACACTTCATATTCGCGCAGGGTGCCAAAGCCGAGTTTGTCGAGTCCGAACAGCGCCAGCGAAAACAATAAGGCAATGCCCATGACGCCGATCGTGGTCGGCAAACCGATAAACCGATGGTTCAGATAGGACAGTAATGCAGTCAACACAAGGCATGAAACGGCGACGTCGAACATAGCTGATTTTTCTTCCGGGTTTTACAGAGCTCAGTTGCGGCTGGGTTCTTCCATCATTAGCTGTTGCCGTATCGATAGCAATTCTTGCTGGCGTTTTGCATCGGTTTCGGGATAGTGCATTTTGAGGGACTTGAAAGTATCGAGAATAATTTCGGAAATAATCAGCCGAGCGTTCTCCTTGTCATCGGCGGGCACCACGTACCAAGGCGCAATTTTTGTGCTGGTTGCACTCAGGCACTCTTCATAGGCCTGCATATACTGTGTCCAGAATTTCCTCTCTATAATGTCGTCGAGGCTGAATTTCCAGTTTTTATCGGGTTCGTCGATGCGGTCGAGAAAGCGCTTGCGCTGCTCTTCTTCTGAAAGATGGAGGAAGAACTTGATGATCCGCGTGCCGTTACGATGGAGATGGCTCTCCAAATCCAGGATGGAACGATAGCGCTCCTGCCAGATAGTTTTCTCGTCAAGCAGCCCATCCGGAAGCCCCTGACTGCGGAGAATCTCCGGATGCACACGAACGATCAGCACCTCCTCATAATAGGAGCGATTGAAGATGCCGATCCGGCCACGCTCCGGCAAACACTGTGAGGTGCGCCACAGAAAATCATGCTCCAACTCCATTGCACTGGGATGTTTGAAGCTGAACACCTGGCAGCCTTGCGGGTTGATGCCGGACATCACGTGGCGGATGGCGCCATCCTTGCCGGCCGCATCCATCGCCTGGAAAATCAGCAGCACTGCGTAGCTGTTGGACGCATATTGAAGCTGTTGGAACTTGCTTAACGCCGCTACTTGCTCGGCAAGGAGTTCCTGATACTTCTTCTTCGACTTGTAGACCGGCTTCACAAGCGTCGGCCACTTTTTAAGACTGACCGTACTGCCTTCCTGCACCTGGAAATCCTCGGTATTGATTTTCATCGTATTCCTTTCGCACTTCGCTAAGATTTTGTCAGAGCCTCGAAGCCGGAGACAACGTCGAACAATTCCTCGTCGATGCCGCTCTGGCGCAGGTGGTGAAAGGTCCGGTTCAGGTCTTCCAGCAGTTCATCGATATTTTTTTCAGCTCGTTGCATCGCAGCCAGACGGCTTGCATTTTCGCTGGCCAGGGATTCAGCGCAAGCCCTGAAAAGCGAGACAAAGAGATATTCGCGAACGAATGCCAACACTGTCTCTTCTTTATGATTCATGACTTCAGGTAAATTTTTGGTGGGCCAGTCAATTGCAGCAAGATCACGCCGCCATACGTCATCCAACGGTAACAGTCGTTGACTCACAGGCGCATAAACTGAGCCGGACATGGGGCGGTTATAGAACAGGTAAACTTGCGCGATCTCGCCCTGTTCACGCTGCGTTTCCATCTCGATCAAAATCTGCCCAACCAGCGGCGCAATAGCACTGATGGAATTGGGTAAGG
>JBDSCZ010000329.1:0-6372 GCA_039920865.1 Burkholderiaceae bacterium | reverse complement strand
CATTCCCGCGAAGGCGGGAAACCATACATCGCACGCTGAATCACCGGTGTATGGATCCCCGCTTTCGCGGGGACGACGGGTTTTTTTGAACGTGTAACGCTGTTTCTGAGGTATGTAGCTAATCAGGCATACATTACCTCAGTATATTTAACTGATGCAATAAAGGTATGCGGAAAATACCATGAAAATGACTATACTCCTTGCCTTAATCAATCTTCGTTGTTAATTGTTGAAAATTCCGTCAAACTGGCCCGCCGGTTACATCATTCGCGGGCCGGTTTGGCTAGCGCAACGCATCGAAGGACGGTTAATTGCGGCAACGCTGCCGATACGTCGCGCTACTCAGCACAGGCTTTAGCGCCGCCTTGCTGCACTGCAGAGACTTGAAGAATCGCCTGATAGAAAAGCAGCATGCGTTGTGCCTGCTTGCTGGCCGACCATTCACGCGCATAGTCACGGCCTGCGTCTGCCAGCGCTTTGCGCTGCGCGGCATCGTTCAACATATTGACCACCTTGGCAGAAAAATCCGCCACATCTTCCTGTGCAATCCGGACGCCTGCACCTTCTTGCAATACATCGCGGGTTCCCAGCTCTGCAGTGGATACGACAGGCGTGCCTTGCGCCATCGCCTCCAGCAAAACCAGTCCCTGTGTTTCTGTTCGTGATGCGAATATAAAAATGTCTGCGGCGCGATAGCAACTGTTCAATTCCGTATGGCGATCCAGGTAGCCGATGAACATAATGTTCTCGTCAAGCCCCAGTTCCTTGACTTCCAGTTTCAGGCTATCTTGCGCCGGACCTTCACCCGCGATGATAAAGAGCACGTCAGGAATTTCTTTTCTGACGTGATTAACGGCCTCGATCAGGAACCCGATGTTCTTTTCATGCGCAACACGTCCTACAAAAAGCAATACCGGCCGGTCCTGTGGAATATCGTATTTTTCGCGAAACGCAGCGCGGTTTCCGAATACAAAACTCTCCGGATCGATGCCAGTCGGAATCACCTCTGTTTGGGTCGAGATGCCGTAGCTTTTTAATATATCCAGCATCGGATTTGACGGCACAACCATGCCATCCAGACTATTTCCCTGATGACGCGAGAAGCGCTTGGCGACAAAGCGCGTCACATTTCTTGGCACCAAAGGAATGTAGTGGTGCAGATATTCCTCAAAAAAAGTGTGGTAAGTCTCTACGCTACAGATGCCAAGCAAGCGCGACAGCCTGATGCCCAGGTAGTGCGCGACGAACGGCGTCTGTATATGGATGATGTCGTATTGTTCGCCGCGCAATTGGTTGAGATGCTGCATTACCCACTTGTAACGCATCAGCCGGTCTTCCGGATCGAACGGCAATTGGCGCGCAGGTACGCGCATGATGTCGGTTTCGTCGGCGCTGGGCGTGCCATAGTCCGGCGCGATTAAATGGACGGTGTGTCCAAGTGCATGCAAGTTGCGGCGAAAGGTTGCAATCGAGGTGGAGACGCCGTTGATGCGCGGGAAATAGACATCGGAGATAAACAGGATTTTCATAGTGAATGATTTCCGGAAAATGACTATTTTTCAGTCAGTCTGGGTGGGAGAATTTTTGCGCTATTTACACTATTTACTTCAAGTACTGAAACAGATGGCAGCCATCCCTGCTTGATTTAGTTCAGCAAAACCAATACCCAAACGACGCCAAGATTGATCAGGCTGATCAGAACTGCAGCGCTGCCGATATCTTTTGCGCGCTTGGCGAGCCGGTGGTCTTCGAGAGAGATGCGATCTACCGTTGCTTCGATTGCTGAATTGAGCAACTCGACGATAAGCAGCAACAGCACGCAGCTAATCATCAACGCCCGGCCGACCATTTCATGCTCCAGAATAAATGCCAGTGGCACTAGAATTAGTGCGAGCAGCATCTCTTGACGAAAAGCATCTTCATTGCGATAGGCTTCTTGTAGGCCGGCACATGAATACTTGAAGGCATTCAGTAAGCGGCCAACACCTGTTTTTCCTTTGTGCGGACTTTCCATTATGTATTTCTCAAATGACTACAGCTTGCGCGGGGCGGGCTTCTGGAACTGCGTTCCATGAAATCAACTCCATGCGGCCATCCAGGTGTTCGACGATGGCCGTGCAGCTATCGACCCAGTCGCCGCAATTGATGTACTTCATGCCATCAACGTCCTTGATAATTGGCCAATGGATATGGCCGCAAATTGCACCGTCCACACCGAGATCACGCGCATGGCGGATGATGGAATCTTCAAAGTTGAAAATGAAGTTGACAGCCGTCTTCACTTTGCGTTTGGCGTACCCGGCCAACGACCAGTAACCTGGACGTTTGAGTGTCCGGCGCAGCCAGGATAAGTAGATATTCAGATTGACCAGGAGGTTGTAGGACTGGTCTCCCAAAATGGCAATCCATCGGTGATGGCGTGTGACTTGATCGAATTCATCCCCGTGTATCAACAAATACCGGAGACCATCTGCTGCGGTGTGAATGTATTCATTCGCCACCATGATGTCGCCGAAGGAGGTGCCGACATATTCACGGATTGCCTCGTCATGATTGCCGGGAATGAAGATGACTTTGTCGCCGTGCCGGGCACGTCGCAGCATCTTCTGCACGAACGTATTCTGCGCCAGAGACCAATGCACTCCACCGCGACTCATTGACCATAAATCAACGATGTCGCCCAGCAGGAATATATATTCGGAAGAATATTCTTTCAGGAACTCAAGCAGGTGGTGCGCTTGGCAAGCTTTGGTACCCAAGTGTATGTCGGACAGGAAAATCGAGCGGACCTGTCGCATAGTCATGCCAATGCCGTTGCGGCTGTAACATCTTTTTTGTGCGCTAGGCGATACGCTTTTTCGACTGTTTTTTCCATTTGAGAATCTTCGCATGGAAATATTTCGGCATTGTTACAGCTTTATGTTCGGGCTATTGATCTGTCTGTGTGGGGCAATGCAATTCCTGCAATAGGATCAGTGGATTGGCATCAACAAAAAAAAATTATACGTACGAAAATACGTACAAAAATACGCGCAAAATAAACCCTCAATTTGCCAGTATCGCGGCAGACGGTAGAGACACCGTTTACTGAGATCCAAGGCAGACCAGTTGCTTGCCGTTGAATGTTAGGCCCGATTAATTTTTCATGAACAGGAATTATCATGTCCACCCCTATTTCAAATGTTCGTACCGAGTTTGACCAGGAAATCATCGATATCGTTGATTACGCAATCAACTACAAGATCGATTCCAGCATTGCGTATGCAACTGCACGCAACTGCCTGATCGACACGCTCGGCTGCGGCCTCGAAGCACTGGAATATCCAGCCTGCAAGAAACTGATGGGGCCTATCGTGCCCGGCACTTTCGTGCCGAACGGCGCGAAAGTGCCGGGCACCCAGTTCCAGCTCGATCCGGTGCAAGCCGCGTTCAACATCGGCGCGATGATACGCTGGCTCGATTTCAACGACACTTGGCTGGCAGCCGAATGGGGCCATCCATCGGACAACCTGGGCGGGATTCTGGCAACAGCCGACTGGCTGTCACGCAATGCAGTAGCCGCCGGCAAGAAGCCGCTGACCATGAAGGCAGTGTTGACCGCCATGATCAAAGCGCACGAAATCCAGGGCTGCATCGCGCTGGAAAACTCCTTCAACAAGGTCGGCCTGGATCACGTGGTGTTGGTTAAGGTTGCCTCGACCGCTGTGGTTTCAGAAATGATGGGACTTACCCGTGACGAGATCCTGAATGCGGTATCTCTGGCATGGGTCGACGGTCAGTCGCTGCGCACTTACCGCCATTCACCCAACACCGGCTCCCGCAAGTCATGGGCTGCCGGCGATGCGACATCGCGTGCAGTACGTCTGGCATTGATGGCAAAAACCGGCGAAATGGGGTATCCGTCGGTGTTGACTGCCAAGACCTGGGGTTTCTACGATGTGCTGTTTGGCGGCAACAAGTTCAAGTTCCAGCGCCCATACGGCTGCTACGTGATGGAAAACGTGCTGTTCAAGATTGCGTTCCCGGCCGAGTTCCACTCCCAAACCGCAGTCGAAGCCGGCATGACATTGCACGCACAGCTCAAGGCAGCAGGCAAATCGGTAGCGGACATCAAGCAGGTCACAATTCGCACCCACGAAGCCTGCATCCGCATCATCGACAAGAGAGGTCCGCTCGACAATCCTGCCGATCGCGACCATTGCATCCAGTACATGGTTGCGATGCCGATGATTTTCGGTCGTTTGACCGCCTCCGACTACGAAGACGCTGTCGCCGCCGATCCGCGCATCGACGCATTGCGCGACAAGATCGTCTGCGTCGAAGATCCGGCATTTACCGCCGATTATCACAATCCTGAAAAGCGTTCGATCGCCAATGCGTTAACGGTCGAATTCAACGACGGCAGCAAGTTTAATGAAGTCATCGTCGAATACCCGATCGGCCATGCCCGTCGCCGTGCCGATGGCATCCCGCTGCTGGAAGCCAAGTTCAAGGCCAACCTGGCACGCCAGTTCCCGACCAAGCAACAAAAAACCATCCTCGACATATCGCTCGACCAGGCCGCACTGGAAGCGATACCGGTGCATGAATATGTTGACCTATACGTTATCTGACTCACAAAGAAATATTTACACTTTTCCCGCTATTTGAAATAAAAAAAACTGATAAATCAGGGCTTTAGGTAAATTCATTGTTGGCGCAGATGCCGAATTGACCCAGGGCGCCGATTTTAACTGACCCCACCTACAAGCTGCGCAATCCCGCACCAGGCCAGCGTTTGCAACGATTGGGGTGGGTCAGAGATCTCCGGCAGCCTGGGTCAAAAATGCTTCGGCGCCAACACCCACCACCGCCAAATCGCATCCCTTTAATATTGCGCATAGTCACATTATCGAATATTTGAAAGATTCGAAGCATACCGTGATCCAACCAATCTGCCTGACTGTGACATAACCGAATTGCCTGTGTGTGTTCCGGTCAGGCATCGATACCTGGTGCATCGCGTCCACGCAGAGTGATTTGGGGCGTAGGAATTTCGACATGTCGGAGGCGCTCTTCATTATTCTCAGTAAGCCTGCACTTTGGATGACTTGCGTCAAAAACGTGTACCAAAACTATCCTAAACTGGTTTCGAATATCCGTTGTATTAAGTCATATCCATCGAATTGGGTAGTGCAAGGAGAAGAACATGAGCTATGAAGATGAAGATCGCGATCCGTTTGGCATGTACAAGAACGATACAGGCAAGGGACCCGGACCTGAGTTGATGGGCGCAGACACGCTAATCGGGAACGGTGTGTATAACGACGAGGACGAGGATCTGGGTGACATCCAGGAAATCATGCTGGACATGCGCACCGGCAAGGTAAGTTATGCGGTACTGTCTTTCGACCGCTTTCTCGGGATGGGCGAAAAACTGTTTGCGGTGCCGTGGAATGCATTGACGCTCGATACCTTCAACAAGCGCTTCATCCTGAAAATCGATAAAAAACGGTTCAAGGATGCGCCGGGATTCGATCCCGACCATTGGCCGGATATGGCCAGCCCGGAATGGAGCAGTGAAATCCATACTTATTATGGTACCCAGCCTTATTCGGATGATCGGGTCATCTGAATTGTCATACCAATTGGATCAATCATATTACTCATTGATCGCCACCGCACGCTTCTGCAAATGCCAATAGTAACTAGATGAACTCAGGCGATCAATGTGCCTATCGATAATCATATTACTGCCGGAGGCTGAAATGAATTGGGATCTAATCGAAGGAAACTGGAAACAATTCAAGGGCAAGATCAAGGAACAATGGGGCAAGCTCACCGATGACCACATCGATCGGATCGAGGGCAAGCGTGATCAGCTTTCTGGAAAAATTCAGGAAACCTATGGCGTCGGCAAGGACGAGGCTGAAAAGCAGATCAAGGATTTCGAAGAGCGCAACAAGGATTACCGTCCATAAGCCGGATAAAAGGCGTGGCACAAGGCGGACGTTTCGATAGTCCGCCTTGTGCAGAATAAAAAATAATAATCCAAAGGAACGAAAATGAAAAAAATATTCGCCAAGCTATTTCTCTGTGCCGTCGCGCTCGGTTTTGCCACCGTTGCAGCGGCCGCCACCGATGACGCAAAAGCCGCCTATAAGACTGCCAAAGACAGTGCTGCCAAAACCTATACAGCGGCACGCACCCAATGCGATGCCATGAAAGGCAACCCGAAGGATGTCTGCGTCGCTGAAGCCAAGGCGGCCGAAAAACGCAGCAAGGCAGAAGCCGAAGCCGAGTACAAAAATACCCCCAAAGAGCATATGAACGCACGCATTGCCGCAGCAGATGGCAACTATGCGGTGGCCAAAGCAAAATGCGACGCAGACA
>JBDSCZ010000328.1:0-3264 GCA_039920865.1 Burkholderiaceae bacterium | reverse complement strand
GAAACGGATGACGTTGAAATAAATCCCGCAGGTCAGCAATACCAGGCCTTGTTCCAGCGCCTTGGCCTGGACTTTTTTGGCGAAGTCTGGATTCGGCTGCTTGGTACCGGGGAGATTGAATTCTACTGCGACCATCGCGCCCAGGCCGCGCACATCGGCGATTTCCGGCACTTCGGCACGCAAGCCGTCCAGCGTGTTGCGCAATTGCTCGCCCAACTGGTTGGCACGGGCTATCAGGCCTTCTTCTTCGATCACGTCGAGCACCGCCAGCGCTGCCGCCACTGCCAGCGGATTGCCGGCATAAGTGCCGCCCAGACCGCCCGGATTGGCCGCATCCATTATTTCAGCGCGGCCGGTCAGCGCCGACAGCGGGAAGCCGCCGGCCAGGCTTTTGGCCATCATCAGCATGTCAGGCACCACGTCGTAATGTTCGATGGCAAACATCTTGCCGGTCCGCGCAAAACCGCTCTGTACTTCATCGACCACCAGCAGGATGCCGTGCAGGTCGCAGATCGCGCGCAACTGGCGCATGAAATCCGGCGGCGTCGGATAGAAACCGCCCTCGCCCTGGACCGGCTCGATAAAGATTGCAGCGACCCGCTTCGGATCGATGTCGGCCTTGAACAATCGGTCCAGCGCCTGCAGCGAATCGTCCACCGTCACGCCATGCAGCGCCACCGGAAACGGTACGTGATAGACATCGGACGGGAACGGGCCGAAACCCACCTTGTACGGCACTACTTTACCGGTCAGCGCCATGCCCATCATGGTGCGACCGTGAAACGCGCCGGAGAAGGCGATGATGCCGCTGCGGCCGGTGGCGACCCGGGCAATCTTGACCGCATTTTCGGCCGCTTCGGCACCGGTCGAGAATAGCGCGGTACGCTTGGCATGGCTGCCGGGCGTGATCTGGTTGAGCTTTTCGGCCAGCTCGACATAGCCCTGATACGGAAACACCTGGAAGCAGGTATGGGTGAATTTGTGCAACTGGGCTTCCACTGCAGCGACGATTTTCGGATGGCAATGGCCGGTATTGAGCACGCCGATGCCGCCGGTGAAGTCGATGTAGCGCTTGCCTTCGACATCCCACACCTCGGAATTTTTCGCGTGATCGACATAGATCTGGGTCATCACGCCGACGCCGCGCACGGTGGCGGCTTCTTTACGCTGCTGCAGGGATTGGTTGCTTAATTCCATAATGTCTCCGAAATGGTATTTTTGACTGTGGCGCCAGCCACCGGCGCCGCCAGCGCCCGTTATAGGTATTTTCAACAGAAATATACTGTGCAATGTATTTTTAATTACCGCACAACAATTATGCGGGAAACATGGTGTTTTTAAGCATACCCCATGCATCCAACAAATCATCGGAGCAGATCGCCGGCTGGATGCCAATCTCTGATCGATTCCGCATGTCATTGTGTGGAGCTATATTAATAGGATTTTGGCGTTATACTTTAGAGCCAATTTGAATTATTTGATGGAGCCACTTTGCGGATAGCCTCGTTACCGGATTTTGTACTGCAGCGCATCGACCGCACCACCGGCCAACCGGTCAACCGCCAGATCTATCAGCTGCTGCGCGCAGCCATCCTGTCGCACCAGTTGCCGGCCGGCCTGCAATTGCCTTCCTCGCGCGAACTGGCGCGCGAATTGGCGATGTCGCGCAATACTGTCACCCACGCCTACGAACAATTGATCGCCGAGGGCTATCTGGAAACCCGCGCCGGCGCCGGCACTTTTATCGCCGATACGATGCCGGACCAGATAGTAGAGGACAGCACGAACAGCCGCAGCGACAGCGCGCCGGCCGGCCATGTCGGCTTGTCGGTACGCGGCACGCAACTGATCCAGCGCGCCGGCGTCGGCACCCTGCAGTGGGGCGCGTTCATGCCGGGCGTGCCGGATGTCACGCAATTTCCCAGCAAGGTATGGAGCCGCTTGCAGAACAAGCACTGGCGCCGTTCACGCGCCGAATTGTTGAGCTATGACCAGGGCGGCGGCTACCTGCCGTTGCGGGAAGCGATTGCCGAATACCTGCGGGTAGCGCGCTCGGTCAATTGCCGCACCGGCCAGATCATCATTACCACCGGCATCCACCAGTCGATCGATCTGGCCGCCAAGCTGCTCGGCGAACACGGCGACCGCGCCTGGGTCGAGGAACCCTGCTACTGGGGCACCCGCAGCGTCTGCCATTCGCTCGGCATCGAACCGGTGCCGATCCCGGTCGATGCCGAAGGGATGCAGGTGGACCAGACCGATGTGCCGCATCCGGCGCCGGCACCGCGCTTCATCTTCGTCACGCCGTCGCATCAATATCCGCTCGGCACCGTGATGAGCCTGTCGCGCCGCCGCCTGCTGCTGGAGTATGCGGCGGCACACAACGCGTGGATCATGGAAGACGATTACGACAGCGAATTCCGCTACGGCAGCCGGCCGCTGGCGTCGCTGCAGGGCCTCGATACGCACGCGCGCGTGCTGTACATGGGCACCTTCAGCAAGACCACCTTTCCCGGCTTGCGGATCGGCTTTCTGGTGGTGCCGGAAGCACTGTCGCAAGCCTTCGCCACCGGCCACTCGGAGCTGTATCGCGGCGGCCAGGCATTTACCCAGGCGATCCTGGCCGACTTCATGACGGAAGGGTATTTTGCCTCGCACATCCGGCGCATGCGGGTGCTGTACGGCGAGCGCCTGCGCCTGCTGCAACAATCGATTGAGCGCCACTTCGGCGACGCCATTGATTTTTCCGACGGCGACGCCGGGCTGCATCTGGCGCTGCATCTGCCGCCCGATTGCGACGACCGCACCATCAGCCGCGAAGCGCTGGCAGCCGGCATCATCACCCGCCCGCTATCGGGCTATTACATGCAGTCCGACAACGCCCGGCGCGGCCTGATGCTGGGTTACGCCTGCGTGCCGAACGCGCATATCGCACCCGCCTTCGACACGCTGGCCGCCATCATCAAAAAGCACTGGCCGGCGTAAGGCCGTTCACCTCCGCGGGTTTCGAGTAATTCGAGTAGGGGAAGCCAGCGGCTTCCGGCATCTTCGGGTGCACGTCAGTGGTCCTCGGTCTGTGCCGGTTTCGCTGCGGCGTCGATACCCCAGTCGGACCAGCCTTCTCCGAACAGCTCGATCGGGTGTTGCGTGCGATCCGAGCCGTTGCCGCAACTCATCGAATTGGCGGGACAATACTGGTCGCATCCCCAGCAGTTGCGCTCGGGGTTCTTTGGATTCAACGGAAATTTTTTTGCCATTTCAGGT
>JBDSCZ010000327.1:0-3196 GCA_039920865.1 Burkholderiaceae bacterium | reverse complement strand
TAGTATATTTACAGGCCGTTTTTTTCACATGCTGTTTTGATATGATTCGATGGATATTGCATCGCAATACGGTGCCAAATTCTGATGAATTATGTTTTCCATGGGAAATTTTCACTATAATTGGCGCGTGAAATTCCTGCTGCCCCAGCCTGCTGGGGGCGCTGCCATAAACCCTGCAGTGCCGTTTCCAAGTCAAGCATGCAGGATGCGAGTGCGTTTTGCGCGGGCGATCGATGCGAAATTCGGATTGCCGTAGTACACGCTTATTTTTTCAATTACCAGCCAGAGGCCCAGGAAATGCGCAGCATGGTCAAATATGTTTTCAGAATGCACAAGACGCTCAGGGGATTTGTATTTATCGCCACAGTTGGTGTTGCCGCACTGGTCTTTCTTGGAGCGACCCTGGCCTCTTCGCTGCTGTATGAAAAACTGCTGGAAGAGCGCAGCCTGGAAACTTCGAGGGAAATCGCGCAACAGAATTTCAACACTATTTATCAAGTCTTTCGCCAGGGCGGATCGCGCCAGCAACTCGACGAAGTTGTAGCCGACAGCATCGGCGCTTTTTCCAGTACGCTGGAGCAGATCGAGGTGTATCCGGGCCAGGCGCTGCAAGACCAGTACGGGCAATGGCAGCAAGCGCCGCTGCCTGCCGAAGCGCAGCTGGCGATGCAGCAGGCAATGACCGGCGGCAAGCCGGCGGTGCAGAAGACCAGCAGCCATCTGCGCTATCTGTATCCGGTTGCCGCGCAACAGTTCTGCCTGCAGTGCCATGCCAATGCCAAAGTCGGCGAAGTGCTGGGGGTGGTCGCAATTGATCACAATTTGCCGACGGTGAAGGCTACCGCGCGCCTCTATTATGTTGCGCTGTTCCTGATCCTGGGCTTGCTGGTATTGGTGCTGGCGGCAGCCCTGACCGGTTTCGTGGCCAGGAAACTGAATCGTTCGGTCGATCTGTTTCGCAGCAAGGTCGATGCATTCAACGGCATCAAGGATTTCGACCAGCTCGATATCAGCAAGGTCGATTTCGGCTTCGATGAATTCAACCAGACCTTCGACAATGTCGCCGTGCTGGTGGAGAAAATCAAGGGGGTCGCGGTCGACAAGGGTGTGCTTGAATTCGAAATCAAGCTGCTGGAGAAATTCATCATTACCTCGAACGTGGTGCGTGACTGGCGCGAGTTCATCAAGACGCTGCTGCTCGACATCAACCAGATCATCGATGCTTATGCACTGGTCACTATTTTCCGGGTCGAGGAAGAAGCATATGAATGCGAGATTTTCTGGCGCAATCAGCCCTCTGATCGAACCACGCATCAGTTCGAGAAAATCCTGCGCAAGCAGTTGCATGACCATCCGTTTTTCCATGGCTCGACGCTGGTGCAGATTGCCCACAATATCGCCGATGAAGAAGGCGCATTGCCGGAGCTGAGCTTCGAGGATATCGAGCTGCAAACCAAAACCCTGTTGCTGGAAACGCCGCGCATCGGCGGTATCGTCGGGATCGGCGTGCAGTCGATGATGGCGCAGGATAACGTGCGTCACATGGTCATCGGCAGCATCCTGACCACGCTGCTCAATCTGGTGGGCTCGGTCAAGGCGATCTACAAATACACCAAGGACCTGGAGCACTACGCGACCCGCGATCCGCTGACCGACCTGTATAACCAGCGCATGTTCTGGGAGCTGCTCGGCTACGAGGTCGGCCGCGCGAAACGCCACAAGCAGCAGTTTGCGGTGCTGATGCTTGATCTGGACAACTTCAAGGCCATCAACGACCGTTTCGGCCATCATGTCGGCGATGCGTTCCTGCAGGCATTCGCCAAGCTGCTGCACAGCGCAGTCAGGGATGGCGATTTGGTGGCGCGTTACGGCGGCGACGAATTCTGCATCATCCTGCCGGAAGCGGCCGACACCCAGGCGCACATGGTCTCGCAGCGGATCACCGAGCTGCTCGAGACTTTCTCGATGGAAGCACCGGATGGACACAAGATCAAGGCCACCACCTCGATCGGCATCGCGATCAGTCCGAATCACGGCGACAACCCGAAGGACCTGTTCCTGGTGGCCGACAACATGATGTACAAGGCCAAGAAATCGGGCAAGAACGCGATCGCGATTCCAAGCGAAGATGAAATGGCCGAAGTGTTCAGGCAGGCCGGGGAAAAAAGCATCATGATCCAGAATGCGCTGGATCAGGGCAACATCGTGCCGTACTTCCAGCCGATTTGTAACGCTGCCAGCGGCGAGATCGTGATCCATGAATTGCTAATGCGGATCCAGCTCGGTGACCAGATCGTGGCGGCCAACGATTTCATCGAGCAGGCCGAGAGCATGGGCATCGCCCACAAGATGGATTACCAGCTGATCGAGAAGGCCTTCACCCAGATCCGGGAGCAGGGCTATGACGGCATGCTGTTCGTCAACCTGTCGCCGAAGGCGCTGATCGTCGGCGAATTCGTGGCGCGGGTGAGCCAGCTGGCGAAAGAATTCGGCATCGCGCCGAGCCGCATCGTGTTTGAAATTACCGAGCGCGAGACCGTCAGCAACCTGAGCCTGCTAGAAAAATTCGTGCTCGATGTCAAGCTGCAGGGATTCAGCTTCGCGATCGACGATTTCGGCTCCGGCTATTCGTCGTTCCAGTACATCAAGCGCTTCCCGGTCGATTACATCAAGATCGAAGGCGAGTTCATCCGCAACATGCTGCACGATGAAGTCTATCTGGCGTTCATCAAGAGCATCGTGACGCTGGCCAAGGAGTTGAAAATCAAGACCATCGCCGAGTTTGTCGAGGACGCTGACATTCTGGCGGCCGTCAGCGCGCTCGGCATCGATTACGCGCAGGGCTACCACATCAGCCGTCCTGCAGCAGCGATCCATGTGGCTGGGCGTGTTGCGGCAGCCGAGCCGGAAATCTTGCTGGAAACCTAGGCATTCCAGTCGTTACCCGGCTGGAATGTTGCTGTTCAGCCCCATATAAGAAACTTCCAAGCAGCAGTCTTTTGTTTTTGTAGGAGCGCACCCGGGCGCGCTCCTACAGAACCGCCACACTTGGCCCTTGATTGGCATCCCGGCAAAATAGTTACGCTGGAATCAAAATTATGTGGAGTATGTGTATAAATGCAGTCATTACCGCATATTTTCATTGCGGGTTAAATTATACACGGGTCTGTATTTGAATAAGCGCAGGCGCTGTCTT
>JBDSCZ010000326.1:0-3300 GCA_039920865.1 Burkholderiaceae bacterium | reverse complement strand
CGCATCCTGGCCCGGAACGCCGCCGGCGTGCCGGCGGACAGTACGTCGATCGCCGCGTACACGTAATTGATCGCGGTCTCGCTCAGATAACGGGTCACGCGCGCCGCCGCCGGCGTCTTGATGTTCTTGACCAGGCTGCTGGCATTCCTGCGCAGATAGCCGGCATGGGTCGCGAACGTCATCAGTGACTTGACCACCCGGAACGCCTGGCGGCTGCTGGCATCCGACAGCGCACCGGAGAACGGCCGCCAGCGCGCGTCGCTGCGCGGCCAGCGCGTCGCCGACACCCAGTCGGCAGCCGGCTGCGGGTCCTGCAGGAACGCCTTGTATCCGCTCAGGTCCTCGACCCGCAACTGGCGCAGCGTGCGGTTGTGCGCCTGACACCACAGCAGGAAACGTCCGAGCTCGGTTTTGGTGGACTTCAGGGTCGGGGGCGCCAGACCTGCGTGATGCAGGAACGCGCGCGCGATCTCGGAGTCGGTTTGCGCGGCCACCAGCGGCACGTCATCGCCGTCGTGGAACAATTTAATTTTGTCAGGCATCGGCCCGGACGGGCTGGAAGTCGCGCCGGCACTGGGCTCCAGGTCGATCAGGGGGAAATGGGGCATGCATGTTCCACGGCGCTAGGCACAGAAAGATACCCAGTTTACCACGCACCAGACACTAATCGAGATTATTGACCTAATCTCGATTAGATGCAGCATTGTGTATTTATATTTACGTTTTAATTACGTAATTAAAATGCCTTTCGCGGCCAAAAAAGCTATCATCACTGTCCCGACCACAGTCCTGGTATTCGGCTGACGGCAGCGTCCACTGCTGCAAATCCACCGGAGCTGCCAGACGTCAACCAACAAAGGAGTCGCCATGTCGCCGCAATCCACCGCGCATGTCCCGGAGCAGCCCGCGCTGCAGCAACTGAGCCGCAGTGACCTGACCCGGCTGGCCTGCGACACGCTGGCCGCCGAAGGCAAGAAGCCCAGCATCGGGCTGGTGCGCGCCTGGACCATCGCCGCCACCGGCGCCAGGAAGGGTTCCGACGGCGATGTCCAGAAAGACATCCACGACTGGTTCGCGGACTTGTTGAAACTCAAACGCGACAAGGCCATGGCCGGCCTGCCCGACGCGGTCGGTGCACTGGCTCGTGATTTCTGGCGGCTGGCGGTCGACGCCGCCGACGGTGCGTTGGCCGGCGCACACGCGACCCTGGCCGCCGAACAGGCCGAAGCGGGAAAGCTGATCGACCTGGCGCAGGAGGATACGGTGGCGGCGCTGGCCATCGCCAATGAACTGAAAAACAGGCTGGCGCTCGCCGCAGAAACGCTGACCGGGCGCGACGACGCCATCGCGCGGCTCGAACAAACGCAAGCGGAAATCCGCGCCACCGTGCAGGCCAAGGACGAGCGCATCGCGGGACTGTCGGCGGAACTGGCACGCAAATCGGCGGACTATGCAGCCGGTCTGGCCGAGCTCGATGGCTTGCGCCGACACAGCCTGCTGCAAATCGACCAGGCGCGGGCCGAAGCGCGGCTGTGGAAAGCCGAGTTCGAGCGGGTCGATGGAGAAAACAAGTCGACGGTCGTACAGTACCGGCAGAAAGCGGCGATCCTGGATAACGCGCTGGCGGCGGCGCGCGGGCGCTTGGGTGCAGTCGAGGAAGCGTTGGCGGCGGCACAGCAGCGCTGCCGAAACCTTGAAGCGTCGCTGGCTGCCGCGAACGCGACGTCAGCAGCGACCGGGACAGCGGGCTTGAGACGATTCGGGGCCGGCAAGCTGCGCGCGGTGGTGCGTCGGAAAAAGCTGTGAGTTATCCGCTCGGCCGATTGGCTTGAGTCATACACATTGGGCTGGATCCAGCTGCATCGGTTTTTTTCTTTTCCAGATCAGGGATTTTGGTGCCACCGCAGGTGCGCCTTCAATAGTGATGGCGGCAGGAAATAATGTCAATTTCGGTGCCCGTGGCCCCATACACCAAGCGGTTTTTATCGTCGATTCGGCGCGACCAGAAGCCGGACAGGCTTTCCCGCAACCCTTCCGGCTTGCCGATGCCTTCGAACGGAGTGCGCTGTGCGGACTTGATCAGTTCGTTGATCCGCTTGAGGGTCTTTTTGTCCTGGCCTTGCCAGTACAGATAGTCTTCCCAGGCTTCAGTGGTGAAGAGGATGTTCCGCATCGCGGCCTTCCTCTGATACGTCAATCAGTTCCCGGGAATGGGCCTGGCCTGCACGCAGCTGCGATATGGAGCGCGCCAGGTGCGCGGCATTTGCCGGCGAACCCAGCAGATGCACGGTTTCCATGAGGCTGCTGTAATAGTCGAACGACATGACGACAGCATCCGGCGCGTCGCGGCGCGCGATCACTGTCACGTCGGCATCTTCGACCACCTGGTCAATCACATTTTTGAGGCTGTTACGGGCATCGGAAAAATTTACGATACGCATTTTTTTACTCCTTTCTGACTGGTTTTTTGCTTGAAATAGGCTCGCTTAATAGTTTTACTTGAGTTAGATAATTTTATATTTGTACGATAAGCTGTACAAGTATAAGGCATGGTGTTTGTATCGGCAAGACCCTGGTGAGTCGCTCCTGAAGCCCTTCCGGATTGGGCTGCATCGGCATCGGTTGGCGCAGGATGGAGGAAATCGACGGTGGACAATACAGCGGGGCGCAATCTGATGCGGCCTCCCAATTTCCAGCTTATTTAAAAGACAATCATTCATTCCCTATAAAGTCTCACCTTACCGATGCCGCAGCCATCGTCTGTTGCATAAAACGGCCTCGCAATAGGGCTTTTTCTCTAATATAGGACTTACGCAAAAAGCGTATTTTTATAACAAATCGGGCTTATGCCAAACGCATAGAAATACTTGGGTTTTTCAGCTGCTGCCGCAGGAATTCATCAAGTAGTCCATTTTTTATGCGGTACATCGTCTCACCTACTTGCTTTGCAACAGCCGCCAAGCGAACCCAAACAAGTATTGCGCAAGCGATGTGATTGCGTTGTATCCGCGCCTTCCGGCATTGGCAGCGTTCGATTCCTGTGCGCTGTTTCGCCTCCCGATGAAACTGCTCAATCTTCCAGCGCAAGGCACACGCCTATTGTGCTTCCTTTGTATCCGGGTTCACATACACACACGTCACCACACCGATGCCTTTGATGATGCCGTGCGCAGTACCACTGTACTGCCGCCTCACCAGTTCGATCTTGTACGAAAAATCCTTGTCGATAATCGTGTCGTCAAACACGATACAACCTGCCGGCACCGCCACAATCAAGTCCCGCACGTTATCCCACACCAG
>JBDSCZ010000325.1:0-7917 GCA_039920865.1 Burkholderiaceae bacterium | reverse complement strand
CAATCCAAATACGGTCGGTGTCAACGACAACTGGAATGAGTCGATCAAGATAGTGCGTATCGATCTGGATCAGGATAAATTGCGTGCGCTGGGCGTCAGTTCGCAAATCGTGATGCGTGCTGCCAATACCATTTTGACCGGCACCACGGTCGGGCAATATCGCGAAGACAATAGCCTGATCGATATTGTGGTGCGCCAACCGGTGCTCGAGCGCTCGACCGTGGCCGCGTTGAGTGCCGCTAACATACCGACCGCAAGCGGCAAGTCGGTACCGCTTTCCAATCTGGCGCACATCCGGATGGCATGGGAGCCCGGCGTGGTCTGGCGCGAAGGACGAGAGTGGGCGGTTACAGTCCAGTCAGATGTGGTTGATGGTATCCAGGGCGCAACTGTATCCGGCCAGATCAGTCCAAAACTGGAAACGCTGCGAGCTGGATTGCCGGCAGGCTACAAGATAGAGCTGGCCGGCGCTGCAGCCGACAGCGGCAAAGCGCAAGCTTCGATTGCAGCCAACATTCCGTTGGTGATTTTCATAATTTTTACCTTGCTGATGCTGCAACTCCACAGCTTTTCCCGCGCGTTGCTGGTATTTTTGACCGGTCCGCTGGGCATAGCCGGAGCGGCAATGGCGCTGCTGCTGCTACAGCGTCCGTTCGGGTTTGTCGCGCAACTCGGGGTAATTGCGCTCTTCGGCATGATTATCCGCAATTCTGTAATTCTGATCGATCAGATTGAGCAGGATATCGCTGCCGGTGCGGCGCCTTGGGACGCGATTGTCGAATCGGCAGTGCGGCGCTGCCGCCCCATCGTTCTGACAGCCGCCGCTGCAGTGCTGGCAATGATTCCACTGTCGCGCTCAGTATTCTGGGGGCCGATGGCGGTTGCCATCATGGGAGGCTTGATCATCGCAACTGCGCTAACTCTGTTATTCTTGCCTGCCTTGTATGCAGCCTGGTTCCGGGTAAAAAAACCTGGTTGATAAGAAGTCGATACTGCTGCACAATAGAGGGCTTGCGGTATTTTGGGGATATGGCGAAATTGGTAGACGCACTAGATTTAGGTTCTAGCGTTGAAAGACGTGTCAGTTCGAGTCTGACTATCCCCACCAAGATTGATGTCGGTCATTGCTGACGAATCAGCAGATCAGGTAATTTCAATGTATCTTTGTAACAGGCACCTGAGCTAATCTCTTGATTTTTTCTGGCCTGTAACATTGTTTTTATTCCTCGCGCAATGGATTGAGCCCACGATCAAAAAGACGCTGGATTCAATCCCATTTGCTCACACCACAGAATTTTAATTTTTTGGATGATTTACATGGCAACTGCAGTCGAAACCCTAGGTAAATTAGAGCGCCGCCTTACTATCACTTTTTCATTGACTGAAGTCCAGGCAGAGGTTGAAAAGCGCCTGAAAGTCCGTGCCCGCTCTGCCAAAGCGCCGGGATTTCGTCCAGGTAAAGTGCCGATGAAAATGGTTGCTGCACAGTACGGCTACCAAGTTGAAACTGAAGTATTAAACGATAAGGTCGGCCGTGCGTTCAGTGAGGCTGCGAATGAAAACAATTTGCGCGTCGCTGGCTATCCGAAAATCGAACCAAAAACAAGCGAAGGCGTGGCTGAGGGTTCGCTTGCATTCGATGCTGTTTTTGAGGTCTATCCGGAAGTCAAGATCGGTGATCTGTCCAGCGTTGAAGTCGAGAAAATCACTGCTGCCGTAACGGACTTGGAAGTTGATAAGACCATCGATATTCTGCGCAAGCAACGTGTGCATTTCCACGTTAAGGGCGAACAGGGCGAGCATGGCGATGGCGGTGCAGACTTGGCCGCGCACAACGATAATCGCGTAACTGTTGATTTTGTTGGCAAAATTGACGAAGTCGAATTTGCCGGTGGCAAGGCGGAAGATTATCCATTCGTTCTAGGTGAAGGCCGCATGCTGCCCGAGTTCGAAGCTGCAGTGATTGGCTTGAAAGTGGGCGAATCGAAATCTTTCCCGCTATCGTTTCCAGCCGACTATCACGGCAAGGATGTTGCCGGCAAGACTGCAGAATTTACCATTACCCTGAAAAAGCTCGAGTGGGCGCATTTGCCTGAGTTGAATTCCGAGTTTGCAAAATCGCTCGGCGTGGCTGATGGCGACATGCAAAAAATGCGTGAAGATATCAGGGCCAATCTGGAGCGTGAAGTAGCTGGTCGTCTCAAGGCGAAAAACAAGGATTTCGTGATGGATGCGCTCATCAAGATTGCTGAGCTCGACGTTCCTAAAGCACTGGTTGATCAAGATGTTGAGCGGCTAGTCGAAATGACGCGTCAGGACATGACTCAGCGCGGTATGAATGCCAAGGATATGCCATTCCCTCCTGAGTTGTTTGCTGCACAGGCAGAGCGTCGGGTGCGTTTGGGGCTGATTCTGGCCGAGGTAGTCAAAGAAAATGCGCTGCAGGCAACTGCGGATCAGGTAAAAGCCCAAGTTGAAGACTTTGCGCAAAGTTACGAAGACCCGCAGCAGGTCGTCAAGTATTATTTCAGCGACCGCCGCCGCTTGTCCGAGGTCGAAGCACTTGTATTGGAAGAAAATGTCGTGAACTATGTGCTCGGCAGATCTAAAGTAACAGAGAAATCTGTTCCCTTTGATGAGTTGATGGGCAATAACGCACAAGCATAATTTGCCTGCAAAAACCGCTCAAGCAGATGCTTGAGCGTCTTCCATATGGAGCAAAAATGACAGGCTTAATCAGAAAATCCGCATTTGATACAGATATGCTCGGTATGGTACCGATGGTGGTTGAGCAAAGCGGTCGTGGCGAGCGTGCCTACGATATTTACTCGCGCCTGTTGAAGGAACGTGTGATTTTCATGGTCGGGCCAGTCAATGACCAGATGGCAAATTTGATTGTGGCACAATTATTGTTTCTGGAGAGCGAGAATCCGGACAAGGACATTTCCTTGTACATTAATTCACCCGGCGGTTCGGTGTCAGCCGGCATGGCCATCTACGATACGATGCAATTCATCAAGTCCGATGTGTCAACTCTCTGTACCGGGATGGCAGCGTCGATGGGAGCTTTCCTGCTTGCTGCTGGCGCCAAGGGGAAGCGTTTTTCCCTGCCAAATTCCCGTATCATGATCCATCAGCCTCTGGGCGGCGCTCAAGGGCAGGCGTCGGATATCGAGATACAGGCGCGCGAGATTCTTTATCTGCGTGAAAGATTGAACGGTATCCTGGCAGAAAAAACAGGAAAAACTACTGAGCAAATTGGCAAGGATACCGACAGGGATAACTTCATGTCGGCTGATGCTGCAGTTGAATACGGCTTAATTGACAAAGTTCTGACAAACCGCGAGTGACGTATGGTCCCGCGGATAGCGCCCGGACGATAAGACGTTCGGGCGTTTTTCATTGATAATGCAGTGATTGCCCGATTAAAATGACGGTTTTTAAATTCACGGGTAATATCAAGCTGAAACTACTATTCATATAGACCACTCCACATGTCTGATAAAAAAACCACCAGCGGCGAAAAATTGCTCTATTGCTCATTCTGCGGCAAGAGCCAGCATGAGGTCAAAAAACTCATAGCAGGTCCTTCCGTATTCATCTGTGATGAATGTATCGATTTATGCAATGACATCATCCACGATGAAGCAGTCAGTGTTGAATCCATTAGTGGCGATAAATCCGCATTGCCTACGCCACAAGAAATTAGCGACCTGCTGGATCAATACGTCATCGGCCAAACTACCGCGAAACGTATTTTGTCTGTGGCTGTCTACAATCACTACAAGCGCCTTAAACATTTGGGCAAAATGGATGATGTTGAACTCGCAAAAAGCAATATTTTGCTTGTTGGTCCAACAGGTTCTGGAAAAACATTGTTGGCACAAACGCTGGCTCGTATGTTGAATGTGCCTTTCGTGATGGCGGACGCAACAACGCTGACTGAAGCCGGTTACGTTGGTGAAGATGTCGAGAATATTATCCAGAAGTTATTGCAAAGCTGTAACTATGAAGTGGAAAAGGCACAAAAAGGCATAGTCTATATCGACGAAATCGACAAAATTTCACGCAAATCAGATAACCCTTCTATTACGCGCGATGTTTCCGGAGAAGGCGTACAGCAGGCGTTACTGAAACTGATCGAAGGCACCATGGCTTCAGTTCCACCGCAAGGCGGCCGCAAGCATCCAAACCAGGATTTCGTTCAGATCGACACTACAAATATCATGTTTATTTGTGGCGGCGCATTTGACGGATTGGCGAAAGTTATATCGAATCGTGCGATAAAGAGCGGAATTGGCTTTTCTGCAACAGTAAAGAGTGAAGATCAGAAAATGTCCAGTGAAGTATTGCTGGAAGCCGAACCAGAAGATCTGATCAAGTTCGGCTTGATTCCAGAATTGGTAGGGCGTCTTCCGGTCGTTGCGACCTTAACTGAACTCAATGAAGATGCGCTGATACGCATTCTGGTGGAGCCGAAGAATGCTTTGATCAAGCAATATTCAAAATTGCTCGAAATGGAAGGTACTGAATTGGAAGTCAGGCCAGCGGCTTTACACGCCATTGCCAAGAAAGCGATTGCCCGCAAAACAGGGGCACGTGGTCTGCGTTCAATTCTTGAGCATGCACTGCTCGATGTTATGTACGATTTGCCCAATCAGCAAAATGTAGCTAAAGTGGTCATAGATGAAAATACCATTACAAATGGTGCTAAACCACTGCTTATCTATAATGAGCAACCTAAGACATCGGGCGCGTCTAAATAATAAATTCGGTATCGAGTCAGTTTGGGCTTTATCTAAATGCGTTGCAACTTAACGCAATTAAAATTTTACGGCTTCAATCGCAAAGCCACCCGGGAAGAGTCTCGTGTGTGGCTTTTTTCATTGGATTTTTCCTATTGACGATGATTTTTGTTTCTTCTGGGCTTGTGTTTTGGCCACTTGCGCCAACATCAATAACAGGTTTATTTGAAAAGGCTTGTCATGACTACTCCCACATTTACTGAACAAAGCCAACTGCCGCTTTTGCCGTTGCGTGATGTTGTAGTCTTCCCGCATATGGTTATTCCGCTGTTCGTTGGTCGGCCTAAATCGATAAAGGCCCTTGAGGCGGCTATGGAGCAGGGCAAGAGTATTATGCTCGCAGCACAAAAGGCCGCTGCAAAGGACGAGCCATCACCCGAAGATATTTATGAAATTGGATGCGTCGCAAGTATATTGCAGATGCTTAAGTTGCCCGATGGTACTGTCAAAGTACTTGTAGAAGGCGCCCAGCGGGCACGAATCCACCATATTAGTGAGTTAGAAACACATTTTGTTGCTGATCTGACGCCTATCGAGTCTGAGTTGGGTGATGATTCCGAACTGGAAGCGATGCGCCGTACGATCGTGCAACAATTTGATCAATATGTAAAATTGAACAAAAAAATTCCTCCTGAAATTCTGACATCATTGGCAGGTATTGACGATGCTGGTCGACTTGCCGATACGGTTGCTGCGCATTTGCCCTTGAAGCTCGAACAGAAACAGGTAATTCTTGAGATATTCAACGTCGCAAAGCGCCTTGAACATTTGTTGGGACAACTCGAGGGTGAGCTTGATATTCTCCAAGTGGAAAAGAGAATTCGCGGGCGTGTAAAGCGTCAGATGGAAAAATCCCAGCGTGAATACTATCTGAACGAGCAAGTCAAAGCAATTCAGAAAGAACTAGGCGAAGGTGAAGAGGGCGCAGATTTCGATGAACTTGAGAAAAAGGTCATCGCTGCAAAAATGCCCAAGGAGGCCCGTGAAAAGGCCCAAGGTGAGCTTAGAAAGCTTAAGTTAATGTCGCCAATGTCAGCCGAAGCTACGGTTGTACGTACTTTTATTGAGACTCTGGTCGGATTGCCGTGGAGGAAAAAATCCAAGGTAAATAATGATTTGACCAATGCTGAAAAAATTCTTGAAGACGATCATTACGGACTCGATAAGGTTAAAGAGCGAATCCTTGAATATCTGGCCGTGCAACAGCGAGTTGATAAATTGAAGGCGCCAATTCTCTGTTTTGTTGGGCCTCCAGGGGTAGGTAAGACTTCGCTCGGACAATCAATCGCGCGTGCGACGAACCGTAAATTTGTTCGTATGGCATTGGGCGGGGTTAGGGATGAGGCTGAGATACGCGGGCATCGCCGCACGTATATTGGCTCGATGCCGGGAAAAATTTTGCAAAGCCTGGCCAAGGTCGGAGTGCGTAATCCATTATTCCTGCTTGACGAAGTCGATAAGATGGGATCTGATTTCCGGGGCGATCCCTCTTCAGCACTGCTTGAAGTGCTTGATCCCGAGCAGAATCATACGTTTGCCGATCACTATGTTGAAGTCGATTTCGATTTGTCAGATGTGATGTTTGTTGCAACATCGAATTCATATAATATTCCGCCAGCTCTACTCGACAGGATGGAAGTGATACGCTTGTCTGGTTACACGGAGGATGAGAAGACCAGTATTGCGCAGCGGTATTTGCTACCCAAACAAATCAGAAATAACGGATTGAAAGATGAGGAAATCAGTGTTGCCGAATCCGCAATTCGCGACATCATTCGTTACTACACTAGGGAAGCAGGGGTGCGCTCGCTGGAACGTGAAATTTCGAAAATTTGCCGTAAAGTAGTTAAAATGCTACTACTCAAGAAGCAAGATAAAAAAATCGTTGTTGCTGCTAAGAATTTAGATAAATTCCTTGGTGTCCGTCGATTTGATTATGGTGTTGCAGAAAAGGATAATCAGATTGGCCAAGTGGTAGGACTCGCCTGGACTGAGGTTGGCGGTGAGTTATTGACAATTGAGGCGGTGGCAATGCCTGGTAAGGGCGGCGTTATACGTACTGGCACACTTGGCGATGTAATGAAAGAGTCCATAGAGGCTGCCCGTTCTGTGATGCGTAGTCGTGCCAAAAGCCTTGGTATCAAGAATGACGTTTTCGAAAAGACAGATATCCATATCCACGTTCCAGAAGGCGCCACGCCTAAGGATGGTCCATCTGCAGGCATTGCAATGGCAACAGCACTAGTTTCCATTTTTACGGGAATCCCCGTGCGTGCGGACGTTGCTATGACGGGTGAAATTACCTTGCGAGGAGAGGTGTTGCCGATCGGAGGTTTGAAAGAGAAGTTGCTTGCGGCCCATCGTGGTGGGATAAAAACGGTGCTTATCCCAGAGCAGAATGTCAAAGATTTGGTTGAGATACCTGATAACGTCAAAAATAAGCTTGAAATTATCCCGGTGCGCTGGATTGATAAGGTTCTTGAGATTGCACTCGAGCGGCATCCTCAGCCATTGACGGATGAGGAAACTGTAATTCCAGCGGTTCCCGCCCAAGGCACTCAACCTGATACGGGTATTGTCAAGCATTAACCATGCCTAGTGTGAGAATGAATGTCACTATGCTCAGGCACTATTGTATGTATGGTGGTGTCATGTAATTATTGCTTAATTGCCGGTATTTCTGGATGTTTGCCGACTATTGATTAAGTGGTAAAGCGCTTGACACCGGCCTTTAAGGCTTGTTTTAATACCGGTTGCAGGTTTTCTGTAGCGCAATGGATGCACGAAAAAAAACGATGCATAGCACTATTGCGCAATTCAACCTTTTAGGGGGATTAAGTGAATAAAACTGAACTAATCGAGCATATTGCCCAGTCAGCAGACATTTCCAAGGCCGCAGCTACACGTGCGCTTGAAGCATTGATTGTTGCGGTAAAAACTACGTTGAAAAAAAATGGGGCCGTCACTCTCGTTGGATTCGGTACATTCTCGGTAGGCAAGCGTGCGGCACGAATTGGTCGCAATCCGCGCACCGGTGAAGCAATCAAAATCAAGGCCGCAAAAGTTCCAAAATTTAAAGCTGGCAAAGGTTTAAAAGATGCTGTAAACTAGC
>JBDSCZ010000324.1:0-10449 GCA_039920865.1 Burkholderiaceae bacterium | reverse complement strand
TGTCGGATCTGGTCAACACCATCAAGAAGGTGCATGCCAACCTGAACACCGATCTGAAGATCATCGGTTTGCTGCGCGTGATGTTCGATCCGCGCATGACCTTGTCGCAGCAGGTCTCGACCCAGCTGGAGCAGCATTTCGGCGACAAGGTCTTCAAAAGCATCATTCCGCGCAACGTACGGCTGGCAGAAGCGCCGTCCTACGGCATGCCCGGGGTCAACTTCGATCCTGCCTCGAAAGGGGCGCAGGCCTACATCGCTTTTGGCACCGAGCTGGTTGAACGCATCAAATCAACGTAAAGAGAAATTATGGCGACGAAAAAACTAAAAGGCCTTGGGCGCGGGCTGGATGCTCTGTTGGGCGGCTTGAACGACCCGGATGCGCAATCCTCTGCGACTGGAGTCATTTCCACGCTATCGGTGACGCAATTGCAGGCTGGAAAATATCAGCCGCGCACCCGCATCGACGAGGGTGCGCTGGATGAGCTGGCCGCCTCGATCAGGGAGCAGGGCTTGCTGCAGCCGATTCTGGTGCGTCCGGTCGGACGCGAAAATGGTGCGGAAAAATTTGAGATCATCGCCGGTGAGCGGCGTTTTCGGGCAGTCCAGTTGGCCGGACTCGACACCATTCCGGTCCTGATCAAGGAAGTCGACGATCAGGCCGCCGCCGCCATGGCGTTGATTGAAAACATCCAGCGTGAAGACCTCAACCCGCTGGAAGAAGCGCAGGGGATTCATCGGCTGATATCCGAATTCGATTTCACGCATGAGCAGGCAGCAGGAGCGGTCGGTCGCTCGCGCAGTGCGGTGTCGAACCTGCTGCGTCTGATGAATCTGGCGCAGCCGACACAAACCATGCTGATGGCCGGCGATATCGACATGGGGCATGCACGTGCATTGCTGGCAGTCGACGCTGCAACCCAGATTACGCTGGCAAACGTCATCGTAGCCAAGCGCATGTCGGTGCGGGAAGCGGAAAAATTGGTGCAACGCACGGTCTTGGCACAATCGGACGCCCCGCAGGGGAATGGAAAAAGCCGGGAAAAATCGCGTGACATTATCCGGTTGGAAGAGGAGTTATCCGACTTGCTGGCGATGGCAGTGACGATCAAGAGCAGTGCTAAAAATCACGGTCAGCTTATTATCGATTTTACCGACCTGGATGCGCTGGACAGTTTGCTGACGCGCTTGCGTAACTGAATCGGATATCGCTTTTGTCGCTCTTGGCATTATGCATCCGGGTTCATATACTAGTGTATGTATTTATAAACGTGCAGTAAATCAGTGCGGATAACATCATATATTTAGGTATACCCCATATTTTTTTAACTAACAAAAAGGATTTGAATATATCCGCAATGACTGTGCGGGGATTCGTCAATTAAATAAAGAATAAATAACCGAGTAAGCGGGAAAATCATACAAAAACGAGAAATTTATTAAATATTTATTTTATGAATAAATCATTATTCATAAAACTAATATAAAACCATATTGTAATTTCAGTCGATCAAAGTTTGACGTGCTACGTAGTAGCACTTATAATTTCGTGGCTTTGGAATGTATGGGACCAACAAGCTATTGCGCCAATCAATTTACTGCTGCGGCATTGTGGCAAATGCATAATGTGAAGGCAGGACCTAATTGAATATGGCGCGCGTTGTGATGCTGCAAATAGTGGCAACAGCATTAGTAACATTGGTTGCGGGTTTGCTGGGCGGTATCACCGCAGCTGTTTCCGCGCTGCTGGGTGGTCTCTGTTGTGTAGTTCCAAACTGCTTGTTCGCAGTGCGCCTGTTCATGGCGGCACGCAGACCCGGTGGCACAGATCCGATGGCGTTCTTCTTCGGTGAATTTATCAAGATTGCTTCAACGATGGCGCTGTTTGGCGCTGTCGCCTGGTTGTACCGTGATGTTAATTGGCCCGCTTTCGTAGGTGGCTTCATCGTGGTGCTTAAAAGTTACTTTATCCTACTATTTAGACATCGACCATGAGCGTAGCAGAACAAGCAGGGCATGCGCCTACCGCATCAGAGTACATCGTTCACCATCTGGGTCACTTCTCCACGCAGCACCAGGACAAGATCGTAGATTTTTCAATTATCAACATGGATACCATTTTCTGGTCCGTGTTTGCTGGTGTGGTTGGTTGCTTTTTCATGTACATGGCTGCACGTAAGGCCCATTCCGGCGTGCCGGGACGGTTCCAGGCCTTTGTCGAGATGGTGGTCGAGATGGTCGACGATCAGGCCAAGGGTATCGTGCATGGAGATCGTTCCTTCATTGCGCCGCTGGCCTTGACGGTATTCGTCTGGGTATTCCTGATGAATTCGCTCGATTTCCTGCCGGTTGACATGTTCTCCAGCTTATTCAAGCTAGTCGGACTTGACGGCGTCATCTCTCATCATAGGGTGGTGCCAACCGCCGACCTGAATGGCACCATGGGCATTGCGCTGGGTGTACTGGTGCTGATGATTTATTACAATCTGAAGATCAAGGGTTTGGGTGGTTTCATTCACGAATTGTTTACTGCGCCATTCGGTATTTGGCTGGCGCCGTTCAATCTGCTGCTAAATCTGATTGAGTTCGCAGCCAAAACCGTATCGCTGGGAATGCGGCTATTCGGAAACATGTATGCTGGCGAACTGCTGTTCCTGCTGATTGCGTTGCTGGGTTCGATGGCGACTGCGTTCGGCTTCGTCGGCCACGTGATTGCCGGTTCAATGTGGGCAATCTTCCATATTTTGATTGTTCTGTTGCAGGCTTTCATTTTCATGATGCTGACACTGGTGTACATCGGTCAGGCGCATGAAGGGCATTAAGATTGTTGTAGTAGGTAGGTCCGTTTTCACGCTTTGAAAATTTTGAATTAACTTTAACTTTGAAGGAATTGTCATGACAGACGTCGCTTTCGTTGCACTGGCTTGCGGTATTATCATTGGTTTGGGTGCTATCGGCGCCTGTATCGGCATTGCAATCATGGGTGGTAAATATTTGGAAGCATCAGCTCGTCAACCTGAACTGATGAATACCCTGCAAACCAAAATGTTCCTGCTCGCTGGTCTTATCGATGCTGCGTTCCTGATCGGTGTTGGTATCGCCATGTTGTTCGCTTTCGCAAATCCGTTCGTTAAATAAGCGACGTCCTTTTCCTGCCGGCAGCAACTTGCTGCCGGAAAGAATCATTTAGATAAGGGATTAACCGTGAACATTAATGCAACATTGTTTGCTCAGTTCGTGGTTTTCTTCATCCTGTCGTTCTTCACGATGAAATTCGTGTGGCCGCCACTGATGAAAGCGCTCGACGAGCGCGCAAAGAAAATTGCGGACGGCTTGGCAGCCGCCGAGCGTGGCAGAGCTGAGATGCAAGCGGCAGAAAAGCATGTGCAGGTAGAGCTTTCTGCTGCACGTGATGAAGGCCAAAAACGCATTTCGGAAGCAGAAAAACGCGCTCAACTGATCATCGAAGACGCCAAGAAAGTCGCCTCTGAAGAAGCTGCACGGATTATCGCCGCAGCCAAGGCCGATGCTGAACAGCAAGCCACAAAAGCACGTGAAGAATTGCGCGGCCAGGTTGCGACCCTTGCGGTCCAAGGTGCCGAGCAAATCCTCAAGCGCGAGGTAAATGCCTCAGCACACGCTGATCTGTTGAATCTATTGAAAACCGAGCTGTAATCATGGCTGAACTCGCAACCATCGCTCGTCCTTATGCAGTGGCGCTGTTTCGCGTCGCGAAAGACGGCAATCTGTCGACCTGGTCGGAACTCGTTTCCGAAATGGCGCAAGTTGCAGCTCTCGCGGATGTTCAGGCTCTTGCGCATAACCCGAATGTGTCAGCAAAAAAAATCGCTGCCACATTTTTGTCCGTACTGAAATCTCCCGTCAACCAGGAAGCCACAAATTTTATCGGTGCATTGACCGATAACGGTCGCCTGGCTCTGTTGCCAGAGATCGCAGCCCAGTTCCACGACCTCAAAAATGCCAATGAAGGCACGGCCGACGTCGAAATCACCAGTGCATTCGAACTAACGGATGTCCAGGTGCAGGAGTTGACCGCGACGCTGGAGAAGAAATTTGGCCGCAAGCTGCACCCGACCGTCACGGTGGATTCATCGTTGATCGGCGGCGTGCGGGTAATGGTCGGAGATGAAGTGCTGGACACATCGGTACGCGCAAAGCTGCAGCAGATGCAAATCGCCTTGACCGCCTGAGCGCGGCTTGCGCCAGAGAGTCCGCCGCAACTACGCAGCAAGAACATAATTAGGAGTTAGTATGCAACTCAACCCGTCTGAAATCAGCGAACTGATCAAGAGCCGTATTCAAGGGCTTGGCGATAGCGCTGAAATTCGCAATCAAGGCACAGTTATTTCCGTCAGCGACGGTATCTGCCGCATTCACGGTCTGTCTGACGCGATGCAAGGCGAGATGCTGGAATTCCCCGGCAATACCTTCGGCCTGGCGTTGAACCTCGAGCGTGACTCGGTCGGCTCAGTAATCCTGGGCGATTTCGAGCATATCTCCGAGGGCGATACCGTCAAATGTACCGGCCGTATCCTGGAAGTGCCGATCGGCCCGGAGCTTAAGGGTCGCGTAGTCAATGCTCTCGGTCAGCCGATCGATGGCAAAGGACCGATTAACGCGAAACTTACAGCGCCAATCGAAAAAATTGCGCCGGGCGTTATTGCGCGTCAATCCGTTTCACAGCCGATGCAAACAGGCCTGAAATCGATCGACTCGATGGTGCCGATCGGTCGCGGTCAACGCGAACTGATCATTGGCGATCGTCAAACCGGTAAAACTGCAGTCGCGATTGATGCCATCATCAACCAAAAAGGTCAGGGCGTTACCTGCATCTATGTGGCGATCGGGCAAAAAGCCTCGTCGATCAAGAACATCGTGCGCTCGCTGGAAGAGCACGGCGCGATGGAATACACTATCGTGGTTGCAGCCTCCGCATCCGAATCCGCCGCAATGCAATACGTGTCGGCATATTCCGGCTGCGCGATGGGTGAATATTTCCGCGACCGTGGTGAAGATGCACTGATTGTCTACGATGACCTGTCCAAGCAGGCAGTAGCGTACCGTCAGGTATCCTTGCTGTTGCGCCGTCCGCCAGGCCGTGAGGCATATCCTGGCGACGTGTTCTACCTGCACTCCCGCTTGCTTGAGCGTGCAGCACGCGTGAATATCAATTACGTCGAGAAGTTTACCAATGGCGCCGTCACCGGCAAAACTGGTTCGCTGACCGCCTTGCCGATCATTGAAACCCAGGCCGGTGACGTTTCCGCCTTCGTGCCGACCAACGTAATTTCGATCACCGACGGTCAAATATTCCTGGAAACTTCATTGTTCAACGCCGGTATCCGTCCAGCGATTAACGCCGGTATTTCGGTGTCGCGGGTTGGTGGTGCGGCGCAAACCAAGGTCATCAAGAGCCTGTCCGGCGGTATCCGTACCGATTTGGCGCAGTACCGCGAATTGGCCGCATTTGCGCAGTTTGCTTCCGATCTCGACGAAACTACACGCAAACAACTCGATCGCGGTGCCCGCGTGACCGAACTGTTGAAGCAGGCGCAGTATTCGCCGCAGCCGATTTCCCTGATGGCAGTAACCTTATTCGCAGTCAACAAGGGTTACCTTGATGACGTCGAAGTCAAGAAAGTATTGCCATTTGAATCTGGTCTGCATAACTTCATGAAGACCAGCCATGCAGCGCTGCTCGCCAAGATTGAAGAAACCAAGCAACTCGACAAGGATGCCGAAGCTGCGCTGACTGCCGCAGTTGCTGATTTCAAAAAATCTGGCGCGTACTGACCTTAACTGGAGCTGAACTCATGGCCTCAAGTAAAGAGATACGTGGCAAGATCCAAAGCGTAGAAAATACGAAAAAGATCACCAAGGCGATGGAAATGGTCGCCGCTTCCAAAATGCGCAAAGCGCAGGACCGGATGCGGTCGGCCCGTCCCTATAGTGACAAGATTCGTAATATCGCCGCTAATATGTCTCAAGCGAATCCTGAATACACGCACCCGTTCCTGATCAAGACCGATGCCACCCGCAAGGTTGGCTTCATCGTGGTTAGTACCGACAAGGGCTTGTGTGGCGGATTGAACACCAACATACTGCGCGCGGTCACCACCAAGCTCAAGGAGCTCGAGACACAGGGTATCAGTGTCGAGGCCACGGCAATCGGTAACAAGGGTTTTGGTTTCCTTAACCGCATCGGCACCAAAGTGGTATCACACGCGGTGCAGCTCGGCGATACGCCGCATCTGGAAAAGCTGATTGGCCCGGTCAAGGTGTTGCTCGATGCTTACCAGGACGGCAACCTCGATGCGGTCTACCTGTGCTACACCAAGTTCATCAACACGATGAAGCAGGAGCCGACGATCGAGCAATTGTTGCCATTATCTGCTGACAAACTCGAAAGCGATAAGGATGCCCTCTCGTGGGATTACATTTACGAGCCGGACGCCCAGACAGTGATCGATGAATTGCTGGTGCGTTATGTCGAGGCGCTGATTTATCAGGCGGTAGCTGAAAACATCGCTTCCGAGCAATCGGCCCGGATGGTGGCGATGAAGTCGGCCAGCGACAACGCAGGTAACGTGATTGGCGAGCTGAAACTGGTCTACAACAAGACCCGCCAGGCGGCAATTACCAAAGAACTCTCCGAGATCGTCGCCGGTGCGGCTGCGGTTTAATAGCGCGCAAGCGTGAAACGAATTTAACTATTTGAAGGAACGAAAATGGCTGATGGCAAAATCGTTCAGTGTATCGGCGCGGTGGTAGACGTAGAGTTTCCACGCAACGCGATGCCCAAGATTTATGACGCCTTGACAATGGCAGGCACTGCACTGACTCTGGAAGTGCAGCAGCAGCTTGGCGACGGCATTGTCCGTACCATTGCACTGGGAACTTCCGACGGCCTGCGTCGCGGCATGATGGTGCAAAACACTGGCAAGCCGATTATGGTGCCGGTTGGTGTGGCAACTCTGGGCCGCATCATGGATGTGCTTGGCAACCCGATCGATGAATGCGGTCCGGTGAGTCGGGAAAAAACTGCATCGATCCATCGCAAGGCACCTGCCTACGATGAATTGTCTCCATCGCAAGACTTGCTCGAAACCGGCATCAAGGTGATCGATCTGGTCTGTCCGTTCGCCAAGGGCGGTAAAGTTGGCCTGTTCGGCGGCGCCGGCGTAGGCAAAACCGTCAACATGATGGAACTGATCAACAACATCGCAAAAGCGCATAGCGGCTTGTCCGTGTTTGCCGGCGTTGGTGAGCGTACTCGCGAGGGTAATGACTTTTACCACGAGATGGCTGATGCCAAGGTAGTTGATCTGGAGCATCCGGAACTCTCCAAAGTGGCTATGGTGTACGGTCAGATGAATGAACCGCCAGGCAACCGTCTGCGCGTCGCTTTGACCGGCCTGACCATCGCCGAAGGCTTCCGCGATGAAGGCAAGGATGTGCTGTTTTTCGTCGATAACATCTATCGCTACACACTGGCCGGTACTGAAGTATCCGCGCTGCTGGGTCGTATGCCGTCCGCGGTGGGTTACCAGCCGACACTGGCTGAAGAAATGGGCCGTCTGCAAGAGCGCATTACATCGACCAAGACAGGTTCGATCACATCTATCCAGGCCGTGTATGTGCCTGCCGATGATTTGACCGATCCTTCTCCTGCAACCACTTTTGCCCATCTGGATTCGACCGTAGTGCTGTCGCGTGATATCGCATCGCTGGGTATTTATCCAGCGGTTGACCCACTCGATTCGACCTCGCGTCAACTGTCACCGCTGGTGGTTGGTCAGGAACATTACGATACCGCCCGTGCAGTGCAAGGCACCTTGCAGCGCTACAAGGAATTGCGCGACATCATCGCGATTCTGGGGATGGACGAACTGGCACCGGAAGACAAGCAATTGGTGGCGCGCGCACGTAAAATGCAGCGTTTCCTGTCGCAGCCGTTCCACGTCGCCGAAGTGTTTACCGGTTCCCCGGGCAAGTATGTTTCGCTCAAAGATACGATCAAAGGCTTCAAGATGATCGCATCCGGTGAACTCGATCACCTGCCGGAACAAGCGTTCTACATGGTTGGCACAATCGAAGAAGCGATCGAAAAAGCGAAAAAGATGAACTAATCGCCTGGCAGTGCGGTATCTGTGACCGAAGTAGCGTTAGACACACAGTCCGCCTGCCATCTTTCAGTCTTTGATGAATGAGAAGGTTCAAACATGGCACATACAATTCACGTTGACGTTGTTTCCGCCGAAGAGTCGATCTTCTCCGGTGAAGCAGAATTCGTCGCGTTGCCGGGCGAAGCGGGTGAGTTGGGCATTTATCCCAAACATACTCCGCTGATTACCCGCATCAAGCCGGGTGCGGTACGCATCAAGGTGGCTGGCCAAACTGAAGAAGTATTCGTCTTCGTGGCCGGCGGCATTCTGGAAGTGCAACCGAATACGGTGACGGTACTGGCCGATACCGCAATTCGGGGTGCCGATCTGGATGAAGCCAAGGCAGTGGAAGCGAAGAAACTGGCAGAAGAAGCGCTGGTCAATAGAGAGTCCAAAATTGACTACGCAAAAGCCCAGATTGAACTCGCCACTGCAATTGCACAGTTGGCAGCAATCCAGAAATTGCGACACAAGCGTTAATTGTCGCCGGTCTCGTGACCGGTCACTCTAGCAGTACAATAAAAGGCAGCCTTGAGCTGCCTTTTATCTTATCTGACAGACTTTTGTGACCAGACCCCGCGCGCGCCTGTAGAGGAATTACCGCTATGCATGTTCCTGAGCCAGCAATACCAGCAATCGATTACCAGCAACTTTTCGCCCGAAACCGTACCATTGCTGTAGTCGGGTTGTCCGCCAAAACTGACCGCCCCAGCCACGAAGTGGCTCGTGCGATGCAGGCTTACGGCTACCGGATTATTCCGGTGAATCCTATGTTGGCAGGTACTTACATACTAGGAGAGCATTGTTACCCGACGCTGACCGAGGCGGCAACTGCGTTGCGGACAGACGGAGTCGAAATCGATATCGTTAACTGTTTCCGCAAATCGGCTGATATTGCCCCGATCGCAGAGGAAGCCATCGCCATCGGCGCCCGCGTGTTATGGATGCAGATGGGGATTGTCAACCAGTTGGCAGCGACCAAGGCGCGTGCAGCCGGACTCCAGGTGGTGATGGACCGCTGCATCAAACTTGACGCGGCATTGTTTTTGAATAGGATGCCGTGATGAACGTCTGTGAATTGTTTCGAGCCAAGAAAAAATTAAGTTTGGATGACGGCGATGCGGCCAGCAAGCCCTTGGCGTTATCGGGAAAAAATGACAACAAGGCCGATGACAAGCTGCGAGTAATCGCGCTGGCAGAACGGATCTCCGGCTATCAGGATGTGTTTTATGCGGCCCGGCAGCACAAATTGATGGTAGTGCTGCAAGGCATGGATACTTCGGGCAAGGATGGCACGGTGCGCGGTGTGTTTGGGCTGATCGATCCGCTCGGGATACGCAGCGTCGCGTTCAAGGCGCCGACTCAGAATGAGCGCGAGCACGATTACCTGTGGCGCATCCACCAGCAGGTACCGGGGCAGGGCGAGATAGTGATTTTCAATCGCAGCCATTATGAAGATGTGCTGATTACCCGCGTGCACGGCTGGATCGATGACAAGGAATGCCTGCGCCGCTATGCCCAGATCCGCGATTTTGAACGCATGTTGGTCGAGAGTGGGACGGTGTTGCTAAAATTTTTCTTGCATATTTCTAAAGAAGAGCAAAAGCAGCGTCTTCAGGCACGCATCGATGATCCTGATAAGCACTGGAAGTTCGATCCCCAGGACTTGCAGGAGCGCCAGCACTGGGACGATTACCAGCAAGCCTACCAGCAGGCGATCCAGGAAACCGATACCGATCATGCACCCTGGTATGTTATTCCGGCCGATAGCAAAACCCACCGCAACCTGGCCATCGCCAGCATCGTGACGGATGTTCTGGACAAATTGCAGTTGCGCTACCCACCAGCCAATCCGGATTATGCCAAGCTGAAAATTGTGTGAGTCGGCGCTCGCACATGCCCGGGATGGGCTAGTGGCCAGCCGTTATGCCGGATATATACTGCATTATGTATTATTTAATATCTAATTAACACATGCGTTAAATGCCGTATTTAAAGACATACTCAATGTATTTTATATTTCACCGCGGAGTCGGTGCGAATTCGGCGATGACTGATGCGTATCAATAGAATATCTGCAGGGTGGGGTAAATTGCACTGATAGGTCATCGTGGGAATTTGTTTATGCATACATTTTGTTATAGCAACGGGTAATGGTTTTGTCCCGAAGATGGGTGAATGATCATTTGCATGAAATCTCTTCAGGAGGAAAAAATGCATAACCGTGAAGAACTGATCCAGAAAATGAAAGCCCAATTGGATCA
>JBDSCZ010000323.1:0-20337 GCA_039920865.1 Burkholderiaceae bacterium | reverse complement strand
TCTGGATGGCGATGGGCGATGCCGATCAGGCCGTACCCGTTGCCTCCGCCCTCTATCTGCGCGATCAATTCGCGCTGCATCGCAAAGCCAATCTGACCTTGATGGTGTATCCGGGCGCAGACCATTCATTGCACATTAGAAAATACTTTTATTTAACGAGTTTTTGGCGCGATTTAGACTTAATGTTGAGAAAATAGTTCACCTGAACAATATAATTAATTTTACTTCAGGCAACTAAAGTGGTTTAATTGCAACTAATGTTGCATTTTTTCACTTTATTCACGTTCTTCTCAACCGGCATTCCTTTATGCGCTTATATCTTCTTCCTGCCGCTGCAGTGCTTGTTTTGACTGCCTGCGCCACTGGCCCCTCGCACGATAGCAAGCTAGCCGGCACCTTGACCGCGACCAGTCAAGGCGATGTCAACGGAGCCATCAAGCAACTCGAAATACAGACCGAAGGCGCTAATAAAGGCGATTTTCTGTTGCATCTTGAAAAAGGCGAACTGATGCGCATCGGTTCGCGTTACCAGGAAAGTCTCGCTGCATTTGAAGTCGCCGACGTCAAGGTCAGCGCGTGGGAAGCAATCGCCAAGAGCAATCCGAGCAAGCTGATGGGGCAGATCGGCGCGGTTCTGATGGGTGACAACGCGCGTGATTACGAAGGCCAGGACTATGAAAAAGTCATGCTGACTACCCGCATGGCGATGGACCGCATCAGCTTGGGCGACCTTGATACGGCACGTGTCGATATCAAGCGCACGCATGAACGCGAAGCCGTCATCGCGGAATTTCGCGCCAAGGAAACCGCCGCCGCAGAAGAAGAAGCGAAGGCAAAAGGCGTCAAACCTGCCGGCAAGGAACTGGATGGCTATCCGGTCGAAACCCTCAACGACCCTGAAGTCCTGAAACTGAAAAATGGTTTTCAAAACGCATGGAGCCACTACATGGCCGGCTTCGTGTACGAAGCGCTGAATGAACCCAGCATGGCCGCCCCTGGCTATCGCAAGGCAATCGAATTGCGTCCCGACCTGCCGGTGCTCGAAGAAGGTTTGCGTGGATTGGACAAGCGCACCGGCTTCCGCCGCCAGAAGGGTGCGACCGACGTGCTGTTCGTGGTGGAGTCGGGCAATGCGCCGGCCCGCAAATCACAAAAAATTCTATTTCCTGTACCAACAGGTCGCGGCCTGATCACGGTTGGACTCGCCTTTCCGGTCATCTATCCGGACAAGGACGCCCAGAACATAGATCGGATCAATCTAGGCAGCATGTCTATGCCAACCGCATTGATTACCGACTTCAACGTGATGGCGCGCAAGTCGCTGAAAGATGAATTGCCGGGCATCCAATTGCGCTCCGCAGTCCGTGCGATCGGCAAAGGCCTGCTGCAAGACCAGGCCAACAAACAGCTAGGCCCATTGGGCGGCCTGATTGGCAACGTGTTGGCGGCAGCGACAGAGCCGGAGGCCGATGACCGCCTGTGGCGCACTCTGCCCGGGCGCGTTTTCATCGCACGTGCATTCGTGACGCCGGGCGAATACGATTTGCACATTCCCGGCCAGGCTGACGGCGTTAAAAAAATTACCGTCGACGGCCGTTACATGGTGGTGCCGGTGCGGGTGTTTCGCAACAAGACGTACTTTGGTGAGCCGGTACAGTTCGGCTCGGCCGGTGTGATCGCGGCACTGGTGCCGGTGGTTGTGGAAAATTCAAAAAAAACTGCGTTGACCAAGAGACGTGCAATAAAGTCCGCTGCCAGATGAAAACCGACGCGCAGCAATCGCATATTCATTTTTCGACAGGACCAGCATGACTATTTCCATGAAACACATTGCCGTTGCATGCAGCATTGCATTGGCCGGGGTTGCCGCCCAAACGCAGGGTCAGACGCCGCCTGCGATATCGAGCGGCATCGCTGCCAAGCTGATGGTGCGCGGTGATTTGCACGGTTTGCAGGCCGTCGATATGCGTTCACAGCGCCGCAACGACATGCTGGTAGTGCAGGCCGAAGTGATCAATCTCGAATCCAGGGATTTGCGCTTGTACTACCGCTTCCGCTGGCTCGACGCTGGCGGCATGCAGGTCGGCGATGGCGAAGTCTGGAAGCCGCTGGTATTTTTGGGCAAGCAGAGTCAGTACCTCAAGGGCACCGCCTACGGTCCGCAGGCGACCGATTTCCGTATCGAGATGAGTTCCGAACCGCGCTGATTTTTGCGCCGTCAAGGCCATCCATAACCGCAACCACATTCAATTTTATTTAAAGGTTTTACATGAAACGCTCGTTTTCCTTGTCGCTTACGTTGTGCGCGGTCGCGCTTGCCACTTTAACTTTGACCGGCTGCCCGAGCCTGTCGCAGCCGAGCGTGAGCTTCTCGCGCCAAGTCAGCTACGGCGACAGCAAGGCAGTCGAAACGGTCACCAATGAATTCGGCTCCACCGATCTGCAGATGATCGCGGAAAAAATGGTGGGCTCATTGCTGGAAGATCCGATCCTGGCGAACCGTCCGACGATGACGCTGGCGGCCGTGCGCAACAAAACCAGCGAATACATCGACACCAAGTCGATCATGAACTCGATTCAAACCGCGATGGTCAAGAGCCGCAAGGTCAAGTTCACCCGCAGTAATGATGAAATGCAGGCCGGTGTCGACGAACTGCAGCGGCAAAATCAGAGCGGCCTCTACAAGAGCCAGGGCAAGGCCAAAATCGGCAAAATGAGCGCAGCCAAATACACACTCGAAGGCGAAATCACTTCTATCGTCAAGCAGAATGCCGGCACCAAGGATGTGTTCTACAAGATGACGCTGAAGCTGTATGACGTCGAAGAAGGCTCCATCGAATGGCAGGATGAAAAAGAAATTCGCAAAACATCCAAACTTTAATTCTGGCAGGCGTCCTGACGTTCTCGTCAGGCGCCGGTATATATCGAGAAATCCATCATGCTTAAAAAAGCGCAGCTTGTGATCGGCCTGGCATTTGCCGCCAGCATCGGTACAGCAATGGCGGCCGAGCCGAAAATCGCCGTCACCGACCTGACCTATGAAGAGAAAGTCAGCGAATATTTCCGCGTCGTTTCCGCCAGCAGCAAGAGCAGCTTGAACGCCAGCGGCAGCGAACGTGAAACCGACCACGGTTATTCGGCCCGCGGTCGCGTCAGCGCCAAATCGGAAAGCAGTTACTTTGAGGCCGAAGGCACCTTCACCTACATCGATCGCGGCGAATTGCGCACCTACACGTCGGACCTGAAAGGCGCGCTGTTGAAAGGCGGCGGCGTGCGTCTGGTGCAGGCCCGTCCCTATGTCGGCAAACCGACCGACAAGATTTACGACATCATCGCCCGCATCAAACAAGGCCTGTACCCGGGCGCGGATTACGTCTTGTTCGGCACCGTCAGCAATATCGATTTCCGCCAGGAAAGCATGCAGCTGGCAATGGGGTCATCGACCACTGCGAATCTGACACTCGATCTGGTGGCCGACTTCAGCCTGATCAATACCCGCACCTTTGAAATCAAGGCGGCGTTCAGCGCCAGCGGTTCCGGCCAGGACACGAAGATACTGACGCGCCCCGGCGACCGCGTGGTTTTGAATCGCGGCAAGGTGATGCAAGAGACATCCAGAAGCCTGGCCGACAATGCATACAGCGAATTGATGAATCAATTCGGCACGCCGCGCAGCAACATCCGTTCATCGGCATCGACTGGCGCCATGAACGGCAATGATGGACGGCGAGTGCCGGAGCAAAGAAACGAGCCGGTAATGATCTACAACTAAGCTTGTGTCTGATAAAAAAGCGGCTTTGGCCGTTTTGTTTATGGTTCAACACATCTCATCTGCGCCGAAAGCGCGCTAGAATCCGGCGCCTGGCTGGCGCAGATATGCCAGCTCGGCTGCGCTCGATGTGCGGCCCAGAATGCTGTTGCGATGCGGAAAACGGCCGTAGCGGGCGATTACCGCACGATGCTGCAGCGCGTAATCGAGTGCAACTGCGAAATCGCCGCTTTCCTGTTGCAACTGCGAAAATAGCGTCACCGAACGCTCCTGCTGTACCAGGTCTTCGGCATGTTCAAACGGCAGGTAGATGAACCAGCGCTGCAGCGGCGCGCATTGGCGATCGGTGCCGCCGGCCACCAATGCTTGTGCGCTGGCCAGTGCCAGCGCATCGCCGGCAAAAGCGCGCGGACTGTCGCGAAAGGCGTTGCGGGTGAACTGATCGAGCAACAGAATCCGGGCCAGCGTACCGGCCGGGCTGGCATCCCAGTGTGCCAGCCCGCCGGCCAGCGCCTGCTCCAGTAGCAGGCCGAAGCGGGAGCGGATTTGTGCGTCGAAAGCCGCATCCTTGCGGAACCACTCGGCCCGGGCATGGCCGGATCCGGGGGTGTCGACTGGCAAGAACCAGAAATCGAGTACTGGCTGCCAAAGCGGGGTATCCATAGCGTCATTTCCGGTTGGTGCGGCGTGGATTGATCATTGCGGCTGGCTGAGACCTGCCGCCTGCTTGTATATTGACACTTCTTGGCTACGCTATACAGATGACATATTTTTTCCTTCTTTTGGCGCTCGGCTGCAGCGCACTGGTATGGACCGGATCGCCGAACGGCGGCATTGAAGTCAGCGTCAAGCGCAATCGGAGAAAGGGGCGCATCTTGTTCGAAATACAGGTCAGCGGCCTGGTTCGCGCCACGCCGCAGCAAACCTGGGCGGTGCTGACCGATTACGGCCGGCTGTCCGAATTCGTGCCCGATTTGCTGTCTTCGAAACTGCTGTCGCGCTGCGGCGATGAAGCCATCATCGAACAACAGGGCAGCGTCGGCTTCATATTCGTGCGGCAACCGATTCATCTGGTGGTGCGTGTCACCGAACATCCGTTTTCGATGCTCGAGGTGGCGCTGGTGGAAGGCGACATGAAGCACTATGCGTCGCGCTGGGAACTGGCGCCGCTGGAGCTTGGCGCCGGCACCCGGATTTCCTATCGCGGCAGTCTGGAACCGGATTTTTTCGTGCCATTGCTGTTGGGGCGCGCAATGGTGCAAGCCGATGTGCGGAAGATGCTGACGGCAGTGGTGGCCGAAGTCGAGCGGCGCCGCTGAGCCGCCGCTGTTGTGCTGTCCGGTCTGGCGCGAACCGCATCGCAGGATTTCGCTTTGCCGGCGCTACAGGATAAAATCGGTTGATTCAACTTTTCTGGCGCATGCATGCATATTCGATTCTGGTACGTTCTTGGGGTTGCGCTGGCAGCGGGTCTGACGCTGACTTCCTGCGATCGTCTGGGCCTCGCCGATCCGGCCAAGGAGGCGGCGGGTCGTGATGCCGAATCGAGCGCCACCGGCGGTGCCTGCCGCTACGCAGGGCGGGCGATCGAAGATTGTTTTGCGCGCAATCCGGAGGCCAGGCGGGCTGCGGTTTTCAGCGGCTGGAAGGAAATGGACGGCTATATGCGCGAAAACAAGATCGAGGTCGTCAAGCCGGAAATAATCGTGCCTCCGGTGGTTCCCGCCGCTCCCAAGGCAGGTCTTGCGCCGAGTGAAACCATTGTCGAATAATCGGCGCTGCAAGTGATCTGGGCGGCTCCGCTCCACTATGCAGCAACACCGTTGCGACCAATCGAATTTACCCTGGCATCAAAATCCCATGCAACCATCCCTGATCGAATTTCCAGACGAACACGAGCACGATGCGCCGGGTAAGCAGCAGGCGGCGCGGCGCAGCATCCTGGTCAGCGTCTTCGTCAACCTGGTATTGACTGCGCTGCAAGTCACTGCCGGCGTGTTCGCCGGTTCGCAGGCGCTGATTGCCGACGGCATCCATTCGCTTTCGGATTTGCTGGCCGATTTCGTGGTACTGCTGGCCAGCCGGCACAGCAGCAAGGCCGCCGATGCCGATCATCATTACGGCCATTACCGCTATGAAAACGCGGCTTCGCTGGTGTTGGGCGGCCTGTTGCTGGCGGTCGGACTGGGCATGCTGTGGTCGGCCTTCGTCAAGATCGAATCCCCGCAGTCGATCCCGCAGGTCCATGTGATCGCGCTGTATGTTGCGCTGGGCGCCTTGCTGGCCAAGGAGTTGCTGTTTCGCTACATGTTGGCGATTGCTAAGCGGATCCGTTCTTCGATGCTGATCGCCAATGCCTGGCACGCCCGCTCGGATGCGGCGTCGTCGCTGGTGGTGGCGCTCGGAATTGGCGGCAACCTGCTGGGTTTCGCGCTGCTCGATCCGATCGCTGCACTGGTGGTCGGCCTGATGGTGACCCGGATGGGTGCTACTTTCGCCTGGAATGCCTTGCATGACCTGATGGATCGCGCAGTGTCGGTAGAAGAGATCGCCGCCATCGAACAGACGCTGCGCGAGACGCCCGGTGTGCTGGGTTTGCACGACTTGCGCACGCGCCGGGTCGGCGACCTGGCCATTGTCGATGTGCATCTGGAGCTCGATGCCGGCATGACGGTGGCGCAGGGTCACGATATTGCCTTCGATGCGCACCAGCGCGTGATGGCACGGCATCAAGTGCTGAATGTGATGACCCACGTCGATCCGGTGCTGCCAAAAGGCGTTCCAGCTTAAAAAATCAATGCATGGCGCATCAACGGGAGAGGGGGCGGCGTTGTGCCAGTTGTTTGGTGGCGTCGGCCAGCGCCGCATACAAGGTTCCAGCCGCGCTATCCCAGGCTGCGACTGCGGCCTGCTGTTTGGCTACGGTAGCCAGATCGCCGCGCGCAATCGGCCCGGTCAGCGCCTGTTCCGGACCCAGCCTGAAAATATTTGCCAGCGTTTCAGTAATCAAAGGCTGCGCCATCTGGCTTGCCAGCTCGGGCGCGATGCCGGCGGCGCTGTAAGCCCGCAGTGCAGTATCGATGATCGTCGTCAGGTAATTGCAGGCAAATACCGAGGCCGCGTGATACAGCGTCTTGGCGCCGGCATCGAGCGGCACCGGCCGGGCGCCGATCGCCAGCAACGCCGGCTGCAGCAACTGCAGCGCGCGCGCATCGCCCTCGATACCGCAAAAAGTGCCGGCAAATTGCTGCGCCACCGCTTCCGCATCGGCAAAGCTGCGCACCGGATGCAGGCTGGCCGCCGCCGCTCCGCAAGCGCTCGCCGCCGACAATGCATCTGAAGATAGCGCGCCGCTGCAATGAAACACGATGCTGTCCGCATTCAGCAAACCTTGCGCCGCCAGCGCCGCGCAAGTCGCGCTGATCCGGTCGTCCGGCACGCCCAGCAGCGTGACATCTGCAACGCGCAGTTGCGCCAGATCGACGCACGCCCGGCCGCACCCTACAAACGCCACTGCGTCCTCGGCGCTGGCACTTGATCGGGTCAGCACATCCTGCACCAGGAACACGTCTTGCTGCGCAAACAAGCGCCCCAGCACGCGGCCGACGCGGCCGCAACCGACGATATTCAGGCTGGGTTTCGGATGGTTATTCATTTTCAAATCTGCTTTTTTGCATATAACATACTGCAATATGTATTTTTAAAAGCGCAGCATATACATGCGCATAAAACATTAAATAACGACATACCCCATATATACAAAATAATCAGGAGGCGTGAAAGGTACGCAATCCGTCCAGGTCGACGATCTGGATGCCGCCGTAATCGACCTGCACCAGGCCGGCTTTTTCCAACACTTGCAGCGCCTGGTTGGCGCGCTGGCGCGAGGTGCCTGACAGGTAGCCGATTTCTTCCTGCGAAATCTGCAGTCGGCTGGCACTGCCCGGATACAGGTGCGGATTGAACATGCCTGCCAGGCAGCGCGCCACGCGCGCATCGACACCGAGCAAGCGGTCGTATTCGACGGTGGCGATGAATTGCCCGAGCCGTTCGTTGAGCTGCATCAGCAGGAACTGGGTAAACGGCAAGCTGTGATCGAGCAGCCAGCGAAAGGTGCTGCTGGGCATGCGCGCGATCCTGCTGTCGCGCAAGGTCATCACGTCGTACTTGCGCGGCTCGTCCTTGAGCAGCGAGCCTTCGCCGAACCAGCCACCGGTGGGCACGCCGGTAAAAGTTACCGATTTTCCGTTCAGCGACAGGTTGTTGATCTTGACCAGACCATCGATGACGCCGATCCAGGCGTCGGTGCTTTCGCCTTTGTGACAGACGAAACTGCCGGCCGGAACCATCTGTTCGATAATTTGAGTTTCAACATGCTGCATCTGCACCGGGGTCAGGCATTGCGCCCAGATAGTCTGGCGCAACGCAACGGATAAGCTGGAACGGGGAATGGGCATTGTGCGTCGCAATATCGAAAGTCGGTGAAATTGTCCTTGAGATGACAGCGGGACTGCATCAAGCCGCCTATTATCCTCCCATAAATACACGGTGCGTAGATGATACGGACACTGTAAGACCGACGTAAGCGCGCTGTTCGACACTTGGGGGCGCGCAAATACACATAAGAGGTTGGATGATGGTGGAGACGACACAAAGTCCGGGGATGACATTTCCCCGGCTCTTGCTGCAGCATGCGCAAACGCGACCCGGCAAGCCTGCTTACCGAGAAAAAGATTTGGGCATCTGGCAAACCTGGAACTGGATGCAGGTCAACGAAGAGGTGCGTGCGCTGGCTTGTGGTCTGGCGGCGCAGGGTTTTCAGCGCGGCATGCACCTGGCGATCGTCGGCGACAACCGGCCCCGCCTGTACTGGGCGATGATGGCAGCCCAATGCCTGGGCGGGATTGCGGTGCCGCTGTACCAGGATGCGCCGGCCGCCGATATGGCGTATGTGCTCGAGAATGCGGAAATCTCCTTCGTGGTAGTGGAAGACCAGGAGCAGGTCGACAAGCTGATGGAGCTCAAGACCCAATATCCGGGCGTGGCCCACATCGTTTTCGAAGACGAGCGCGGCATGCGCCACTACGCGCAGCCTGAACTGATCTCCTACCGCAAGCTGCAGGAACTTGGCCGCGAGTTCGATCGCGCCCATCCAACTTTTTTTGTGGATGCAGTCAACGCCGGCCGGCCCGAAGATGTCGCTGTCATGCTGTACACCTCCGGCACCACCGGCAAGCCTAAAGGCGTGTGCCAGACCCATGCGGCGCTGATAGCCGCAGCGGCTGGCGGCGCCTCGTTCGACCATCTGACTGAAAACGAGGACATTCTGTCTTACCTGCCGATGGCCTGGGTCGGCGACAACCTGTTTTCGTATGCGCAGGCGCTGGTCACCGGATTCACCGTGAATTGCCCGGAATCCGGCGAAACCGTCCTGACCGATCTGCGCGAAATCGGCCCGACCTATTATTTCGCACCGCCGCGGGTGTTTGAAAACATGCTGACTTCGGTGATGATCCGCATGGAGGATGCCGGTGCCATCAAACGCTGGATGTTCCATCACTTCATGGAAGTGGCGCGCCGGGTCGGGATCGATATCCTGGACCGCAAGCCGGTCGGCATGCTCGATCAGTTGCAATACGCTCTGGGCAATCTGTGCATTTACGGCCCGCTGAAAAACGTGTTGGGACTGAGTCGGGTACGCGTCGCGTACACCGCCGGCGCCGCCATTGGTCCCGATTTGTTCCGTTTCTATCGCTCGATCGGGATCAATCTGAAACAGTTGTACGGCGCCACCGAGACCTGCGCCTATGTCTGCCTGCAACCGGACGGCAACATCAAGTTCGACAGCGTTGGCATGCCGGCGCCGGGAGTCGAAGTCAAGATCGCCGAGAGCGGTGAAGTGCTGGTCAAGTCGGTCGCGATGCTCAAGGAATACTACAAGCGCCCGGACGCCACAGCCGAGGTGATCGATGCGGAAGGGTACTTCCACACCGGTGACGCCGGCATTTTCGACGACGATGGCCACCTGAAGATAATCGACCGTGCGGCCGATGTCGGCAAGATGCACAAGGGCGACATCTTCGCCCCCAACTACATCGAAAACAAGCTCAAGTTCTTCCCCTTTATCAAGGAGGCGGTCGCCTTCGGCAACGAGCGCGATAGCGTGTGCGCGTTCATCAACGTCGATATCACTGCAGTCGGCAACTGGCTGGAACGGCGCGGCATTGCCTATTCCGGTTATACCGATCTGGCCGCCAAGAAGGAAACCTACGACTTGATCACCGAATGCATCGAAAAGGTGAATGCCGATCTGGCCACCGAATCGATGATGTCGGGGACCCAGGTTCACCGCTTCCTGGTGCTGCACAAGGAACTCGATCCGGATGACGGCGAACTGACACGTACCCGCAAGGTGCGACGCGCTTTCATCGCCGAAAAGTACGGGGTGTTGATCGATGCCTTGTACGCCGGCAAGGCCAGCCAGTTCATAGAGACTCAGGTGAAATTCGAAGATGGCCGCCAAGGTACCGTCAGCGCGGATCTGCAAATCCGTGACGCCAGGACCTTCCCTCCGCTGCATAAAGCGGCGTAAGCCAGATACAGGAACCATCGGTTATGACGACAGAAAACAGCATGGCTAGCGGGCGCAAGATCGGCGAAGTGATCCTCGACCTGCAAGGCATTTCACTCTCGTTCGGCGGCGTCAAGGCGCTGACGAATATTTCCTTCGATGTCAAGCAGCATGAAATCCGCGCCATCATCGGCCCTAACGGCGCCGGCAAGAGTTCGATGCTCAATGTGATCAACGGCGTGTATCACCCGCAGCAGGGCGACATCATCTTTCACGGCGAACGTCGCCATGAGATGGATCCAACCATGGCCGCACGGCAGGGGATTGCGCGCACTTTCCAGAATATCGCGCTGTTCAAGGGCATGTCGGTGCTGGACAACATCATGACCGGACGCAATACCAAAATGCGCTCGAGCTTTCTGGCCAATGCGCTGTGGATGGGCCCGGCCAGGGCCGAAGAAAACGAGCATCGTCAGAAGGTCGAGCAGGTAATTGACTTCCTGGAAATCCAGCACATCCGCAAGACCCCGGTCGGGCGCTTGCCCTATGGCCTGCAAAAAAGGGTCGAACTGGCGCGTGCGCTGGCTGCCGAACCCAGCATGCTGCTGCTGGACGAGCCGATGGCTGGCATGAACGTGGAAGAAAAACAGGACATGTGTCGTTTTATTCTGGATGTCAACGACCAGTTCGGCACCACCATCGTGCTGATTGAACATGACATGGGGGTGGTGATGGATATTTCGGATCGCGTAGTGGTGCTCGATTATGGCAAGAAAATCGGTGATGGCACCCCGACCGAGGTCATGAGCAATCCCGAGGTCATCAAAGCCTATCTCGGCACTTCGCACTAGCGGCGATGGCGAATATGCCACTCCACTGATTGAAAGCGTCGCGGGCGCCCTCACCTCCGCCCCCTCTCCCGCCTGCGGGAGAGGGGAGTGAAGTGAGTCGCTACGCGCCTTTTACGTTTAAAGGATAAAACCATGCAGTTTTTTATTGAAGTTACCATCAACGGTTTGTTCTCGGGGTTGATGTATGCGCTGGTTGCGCTCGGTTTTGTACTGATCTACAAGGCTTCCGGCGTGTTCAATTTTGCCCAGGGCGCAATGGTGTATTTCGCCGCGCTGGCGGTGGTCGGCTTGATCGACATGGGCTTGCCGATATGGGCTGCCATCATCGGCTCGTTCTGCGTGATGCTTGTCATGGGCCTGTCGACCGAGCGCTTTGTATTGCGCAAACTGGTCAACCAGCCGCCGATCACGCTATTCATGGCCACCATCGGCCTGACCTTCTTCCTCGAGGGGCTGGGGCCGCTGCTGTTCGGTAGCGAAGTGCGCGCAATCGATCTCGGCATCGTCGATGAACCGATCATGGCCATCATGGACAGCACTGGCATGATCATTTCCAAGTTCGACCTGTTTGCTTCAGGCACCGTGCTGCTGCTGGTTACCGTGTTGGCGCTGTTTTTTCAGAAAACCAAGATCGGACGCGCATTGCGGGCGGTGGCGGACGACCATCAAGCCGCGTTGTCGTTGGGCATTCCGCTGCAGCATATCTGGGCCATCGTCTGGGGTGTGGCGGGTTTTGTGGCGCTGGTCGCCGGTCTGTTGTGGGGCGCGCGCAGCGGGGTTCAATTCGCTCTGACGATGACCGCGTTGAAAGCCTTGCCGGTGCTGATGCTGGGCGGCTTTACTTCGGTGCCGGGGGCAATTATCGGCGGCCTGATCATCGGCGCCTCCGAAAAGCTGGCCGAAATTTATATCCCGCCGGTGATGCAGGACATGTTCGGCGGCAATTTCGGCGGTATCCAGGGCTGGTTTCCGTACGTGTTTGCACTGATTTTTCTGCTATTTCGGCCGGAAGGACTGTTTGGCGAAAAACATATCGACCGGGTCTAGTTTTGTAGGTTGGGCCAACGCTTTATCAGCCAACATTGTGCGCAGAATGTTGGGCTTCGCAAGCTCAGCGCCAACCTACTATCCGACTCGTTTTGCTTGAGAAGTGCGTAACAACTGTTAATAACGCATACGAACGAAACAATAGCGTTGCAAGCGCCGCTTGTGCGCCAAGGAGAAGAATCCATGCTTTACCGTGAAACCGGCCAGTTTAAGACTTCGTATGTAGCCGATAGTCAGATTTTCCCGATTCGCCAGGACCGCATCGGCGTCGGCCTGTTGTTGGCAGTTGCCTTTCTGGTGATACCGCTGGTGGCCAGCGAGTATTGGTTTTCAGCCTTGCTGATTCCATTCCTGGTGTTCGCGTTGGCGGCGCTGGGCTTGAATATACTGACCGGTTATTGCGGCCAGTTGTCGCTCGGCTCGGCCGCCTTCATGGCAGTGGGCGCGTATGCAGCCTACAACTTTCAGCTGCGCGTCGAAGGCATGCCGATCCTGCTGTCGTTCGTGATGGGCGGGCTGTCCGCTGCAGCGGTGGGCGTGCTATTCGGCTTGCCGTCGCTGCGCATCAAGGGTTTTTATCTGGCGGTGGCAACGCTGGCCGCGCAATTCTTCGTGGTCTGGGTGTTGACCAAATTCTCCTGGTTTTCGAACAATAGTTCATCCGGCGTCATCGATGCGCAGAATATGGAAATGTTCGGCTATGCGATCGACACCCCGGTGCGAAAGTATCTGTTCGTGCTGGCAATCGTCTCGGTGCTGGCGCTGCTGGCCAAGAATCTGGTCAGGTCTTCCACCGGGCGTGCCTGGATGGCGGTGCGCGACATGGACGTCGCCGCAGAAGTGATCGGGATTCCGCTGCTGCGCACCAAACTGCTGGCGTTTGCGGTCAGTTCTTTTTATTGTGGGATGGCAGGCGCATTGTATGCGTTTGCGTATCTGGGTTCGGTCGAGCCGGACGGTTTTTCACTCGATCTGTCGTTCAAGATCCTGTTCATGATTATAGTCGGCGGCGTCGGCAGCATTCTCGGTTCGTTTCTGGGCGCCGCCTTCATCTTGCTGCTACCGATCTTGCTCGATAACCTGCTGCCGTCGCTGGCGGAACTGCTGCATCTGCAGTTAAGGAGCTCCAGCGTATCGTATATCCAGATGATGGTGTTCGGTGGCCTGATCATTTTCTTCCTGATCGTCGAGCCGCACGGCCTGGCGCGTCTGTGGCAAATCGTCAAGGAAAAACTGCGTTTATGGCCGTTCCCGCATTGACCGAAAATTTTCACCCGTTCCACGTAGTTGCACCACGCTTTATCCGTCTAAAAATATCAAGGAGACACGCATGAAACCACTCAAGCAAGTCCTGCTGGCCGCGGCCGCTGTAGCAACTCTAGCGCTGCCTGTCAGCCAGGCACTGGCACAGGCGAAAGAACAGTTCATCGCCATACCGAGCTATCGCGTCGGTCCTTACGGCACCAACGGCCAGGCTCTGTATGGCGGCATGATCGACTATTTCAGCTATGTCAACATGAAGGAAGGCGGCGTCAACGGCGTCAAGCTGACCTGGGAAGAATGCGAGACAGAGTACAACACCGCCAAGGGCGTCGAGTGCTACGAGCGACTGAAGACCAAGGACCCGATTTCGCACGGCACCGTTATCAACCCGCTGTCGACCGGCATTGCCTATGCGCTTATAGACAAATCGGTGGCCGACAAGGTACCTCTGATGATGGCCGGCTACGGCCGCACCGATGCGGTCGACGGCAGCGTATTCCCGTATGCGTTTCCGCTGGTGACCACCTACCAGATGCAGATATCGGCGATCGTCAAATATCTGGCGTCGAAAAACAAAGGCTCGCTGGCCGGCAAGAAAATCGCGTACATGTACCACGATTCGGCCTACGGCAAGGAGCCTATCGTGGCGCTGGAGGCGGAAGCTGCGCTCGGCAAGTTCAATGTGGTACAGATTCCGGTCGCCCATCCCGGCAACGAGCAGGGCGCGCAGTGGCTCAGGATTCGCCAGGAAAAGCCGGATTATGTGATTTTCTGGGGCTGGGGCGTGATGAACCAGACCGCACTGAAAGCGGCGCAGAAAGTTGGCTATCCGCGTGAGCAGATGGTCGGCTCCTGGTGGGCCGGTTCCGAAGAGGACGTGATTCCGGCCGGTGCCGCCGCCAAGGGTTACATGAGCGCCACCTGGAACGTGTCCGGCGACGCTCCGCCAGCGATTGCCGGTATCAAGTCGGTGGTGTATGCCGCCAACAAGGGCAATATGCAGGACAAGGAAAAGGTTGGTTCGGTGCTGTACAACCGTGGCGTGTCGATGGCGATAATGACCGTCGAGGCAATTCGCGGCGCGCAGGCGAAATACGGCAAGGGAAAAACCATTACCGGCGAACAGATGCGCTGGGCGCTGGAAAACCTCGACCTGAACAATGCCCGTCTGAAACAGATCGGCGCGACTGGGTTGCTGCCTGAAATCAAGACTTCCTGCCAAAACCATGAAGGTTCGGGCATGGTCAAGATCCAGCAGTGGGATGGCAGCAAATGGATCTTGGTGTCGGACTGGATCGAGGGCAACAAAGGCCTGATCCATCCGTTGTTCAAGGCTAGCGCCGCCAAGTATGCAAAAGAAAAAGGCATCACTCCGGGCTGCATGAAGTAAGTATAGGGGTGTGCTGCGAGCCGGTTCCGGCTTGCAGCACATCAGCAATGCGTGCAGTCACCAGCGCAGCCAAAAGCACAGCAACAAGCACAGCAGCAGAAAAAAGCGGAGTCGACATGAGCGCAGGACTAAGTATCAACAATATTGAAGTCATCTATAACCATGTGATTCTGGTCCTCAAAGGCGTGTCGCTGGAGGTGCCAGAAGGCAAGATCGTGGCCCTGTTGGGCGCCAACGGCGCCGGCAAGAGCACCACGCTGAAAGCCATCTCGAACCTGCTGGCGGCCGAACGCGGTGATGTCACCAAGGGCAGTATCGAATACCGCGGCGAACGCGTAGATCAGCTGACGCCGAACGACCTGGTCAAGCGCGGCGTGATCCAGGTCATGGAAGGCCGCCATTGCTTCGCCCATTTGTCAATCGAAGACAATCTGCTGACCGGCGCCTATACGCGCAATATCAGCAACGCCGAAGTGAAGGTCGAACTCGAAAAAATTTACAATTATTTCCCGCGACTGAAAACCCGTCGCAAGTCGCAGGCCGGTTATACCTCGGGCGGCGAACAGCAGATGTGTGCGGTCGGCCGCGCGATGATGGCCAAGCCATCGATGATCCTGCTCGATGAACCATCGATGGGGTTGGCGCCGCAGATCGTCGAAGAGATTTTCGAGATCGTCAAAGATCTTAACAGCAAGGAAAATGTGTCTTTCCTGCTGGCCGAACAGAACACCATGGTCGCGCTGCGTTATGCCGACTTCGGCTATATCCTGGAAAATGGTCGCGTCGTGATGGAGGGCCAGGCCGCTGATTTGGCTACTAACGAAGACGTGAAAGAGTTTTATCTCGGCATTTCCGGTGCCGGCCGCACCAGTTTTCGCGACATGAAGTTTTACCGCCGGCGCAAGCGCTGGCTGGCTTGATGCTTGCTCGTGCCGGCCGGGAACCATAAGTGCCGGCACACATTACACCAATCGATTTCACCTCTGCTCACTAGCGCCTCCACTCTCACCCCGACCCCTCTCCCGCCAGCGGGAAGCGGAGCAAAGTGAGTCGTACCGCGACTTTTACGTTGAATAGGCTTCCCATGTCCGAATATCTTGACGCCCTTGAAACCCGTGCGCCCGGCGAGCGCGAATCCGCGTTGATGCTGCGCTTGCCAAAGTTGATAGCGCTGGCGCAACAGGCGCCCGGCTGGCAGCGCATCCTGGGCCAGACGGTGGCCGCCGACATCAGTTCGCGCGCCGCCTTGGCGCAACTGCCGGTGACGCGAAAATCGGACCTGCATGACTTGCAGGCGCAGGCCTTGCCATTCGGCGCCATGACCACCATAGCGCCGGCCCGGATGCGCCACCTGTTCATGTCGCCGGGACCGATTTTCGATCCGGAAGGACAAGGCCAGGATTGGTGGCGCTTTGCGCGGCCAATGCACGCGCTCGGCTTGCGGGCCGGAGACGTGGTGCAGAACTGTTTTTCCTACCATTTCACACCTGCCGCGTTCATGGTCGAGGGCGCGGCCGCGCAACTGGGCTGCCCGGTGATTCCCGCCGGCAGCGGCCAGACTGAAATGCAGGTCGAGGCGATACTTGCGTTAAAGCCCGCTGCTTACGTCGGTACCCCGAGTTTCCTTAAGATCATCGTTGAAAAAGCGCTGGAAATGGGTGCCGATATCAGCACCATGCAGCGTGCGCTGGTCGGTGCCGAAGCGCTGCCGCCGTCGCTGCGCGCATGGCTGCAGCAGCATGGGGTGCCGCACGTGCTGCAGCTGTATGCATCGGCCGACATCGGCAATATCGCTTACGAGACCGAAACCGATGGCCAGGTCAATCCCGGCATGCTGCTCGATGAAGATATCCTGCTGGAAATCGTGCGCCCCGGCACCGGCGATCCGGTGTCGGAGGGCGAAGTCGGCGAGGTCGTCGTCACTTCGTTCAATCCCGATTACCCGCTGATCCGCTTCGGCACCGGCGACCTGTCAGCGATCCTGCCGGGTATTTCGCCGTGCGGCCGCACCAATACCCGCATCAAGGGCTGGATGGGGCGCGCCGACCAAACCACCAAAGTGCGGGCGATGTTTGTGCACCCATCGCAAGTGGCGCAGATTGTCAAGCGCCATCCTGAAATCGCCAAGGCGCGGCTGGTGATCTCCGGCGTCATGGCCAACGACATCATGACGCTGCACTGCGAAACGGCAGCGGAGTTGTCGCAGGCAGCGCTGCTGGCCATCGTCGAAACGATTCGCGACGTCACCAAATTGCGCGGCCAGGTGCAACAAGTGGCAACCGGCACGTTGCCCAATGACGGTATCGTGATCGAAGATGCGCGCAAGTATCTGTGATGTTGACTAACTGGCAGGCTTAACGGTTTGCTGCGGTATTGCGGTTTGCCGGATTGGTGGCACAATCCGATCTCATCCGTTTTATTGTTAGCGAGATTACCGTATGCCACATTCCCACGCACAACAGGCCCGAGAAATTCTCGCCAATGCCGAACTGATCTTTGACGAAGCTGCGGTCCAGGCCGCGGTGGACCGGATCGCCGCCGACCTCAATGCGCGCTTCGACCGCGCCGACAGCGCATCCTATCCGCTGGTCTTGGGCGTGATGGGCGGCGCGGTGGTATTCGCAGGCCAGTTGCTCACGCGCCTGAAATTCCCGCTCGAATTCGACTACATCCACGTCACTCGCTACGGCAACAAGAGTCAGGGCGGCCGCATCGAATGGAAAGTCGAGCCGCGCGCCGATGTGCGCGGGCGCACCCTGATTGTGCTCGACGACATCCTCGACGAAGGCGAAACCCTGGCCCACGTCAAGCAAAGGCTGCTGGAGATGGGCGCCAAGGAAGTCATTCTGGCGGTGTTCTCCGACAAGGACATCGGCCGCGCCAAACCGGTCGCCGCCGACTATGTCGGCCTGGTATTGCCCAACAAGTTCGTCATCGGCTACGGTATGGACGCCTACGGCTATTGGCGCAATCTCGGCAGCATCTGGGCGGTAGCGCCGGGTTCCAAGCCCGCCCTTGGTTGATCCAAGAGGGCAGGTTTAGAACTTGCCCCTACGGTTTTGCGGGGTATATCAAAATATGCGGCAATTGCCGCATATTCATATTGCGTATACTTAAAATACAAGTGTCAGTATATCTACTGTGCGCCGCCTCAGGCTGCATTCCGATCACGCAACTGGCGACGCAGGATCTTGCCGACGTTGGTTTTCGGCAGCTCGCCGATGAACTCGATCTGCTTAGGCCGCTTGTAGCCGGTCAGCTGATGGCTGCAATATTCCTTCAGTACTTCGGTCGTTAGCGCCGGATTGCGTTTCACCACGAACAGCTTGACCGCTTCGCCCGAGTGTTCATCGGGCAGGCCGATCACCGCGCATTCGAGCACGTCCGGATGGGCGCCGACCACTTCCTCAATCTCATTCGGATACACGTTGAAGCCGGATACCAGGATCATGTCCTTCTTGCGGTCGACGATCTTGATGAAGCCGCGCTGGTCAATGATGCCGACGTCGCCGGTCTTGAAGTAGCCATCGGGCGTCATCGCATCGGCCGTTTCTTGCGGCAACTGCCAGTAGCCCTGCATCACTTGCGGTCCGCGCAACGCGATTTCGCCGGGTTCGCCGGCGGCCACGTCAACGCCGTCGTCGTCCAGCAGCCGTACTTCGACGCTTGGCATCGGCAAGCCGATGCTGCCGCTGTACTTGACCAGGGTGGCAGGATTGCAGATCACGGCGGATGCGGTTTCCGACAAGCCGTAGCCTTCGACGATAGTGCAACCGGTGATTTTCAGCCATTTCTGCGCCACCGATTCATGCACCGAAGTACCGCCGCCGATCGTCATCGACAGCTGCGAAAAATCGAGCTTGGCGAATTCGGTGTTGTCGGCCAGCGCATTGAACAGGGTATTTACTGCCGGAAAAAACTGCAGCGGATACTTGGACAGCGTCTTGACCGTGGCTGCAATGTCGCGCGGATTCGGGATCAGCACCACCAGGCCGCCGGTACGCATGCCGAGCAGGCCGCAGGTGACGAAGGCGAACACATGGTACAGCGGCAACGCGCAGATCAGCGTCAGTTGGCCATCGATCGGTTTGCGTTCCAGGCCGGGCTGCATCCAGGCCTGGGTCGACAGCAGATTGGCCAGGATGCAGCTGTGCAGCAGCGTCGCGCCCTTGGAGACACCGGTGGTGCCGCCGGTGTATTGCAGCACCGCGACATCGCTGGCGCTGATCTCTGGCCGCTGCAGCGGCAGCGCGCGGCCCAGCCTGATCGCATCGTTGAAGCGCAGCGCGCCCGGCAGCGCATAGGCCGGCACCATTTTCTTGCGCTTGCGCACCACATAATTGACGATGCCGCCCTTGATGGTGCCGAGCATGTCGCCCATGCTGGCCAGCACGATATGCTTGATCGGCACATGTTGGAGCGTTTCCTCTAAAGTGCTGGCAAAATTTTCCAGAATGACGATCGCCTGCACATCGGCGTCGCGCAACTGGTGTTCCAGTTCGCGCGGGGTGTACAGCGGATTGACGTTGACCACGATGAAGCCGGCGCGCAGGATGGCCGCCACCGCGACCGGATATTGCAGCACGTTGGGCAGCATCACCGCGACCCGGTCATTGCGCTGCAGCCCGCGCGACTGCAGCCAGGCGCCCAGCGCGGTCGAGAGCGTGTCGATGTCGCCGTAAGTGATCGCCTTGTCCATGCACACGTAAGCCCGGCGCGCCCGGTACAGGCTAAAGCTCTCTTCCAGCAGCGCCACGATGGAGCTGTATTTGTCGATGTCGATGGTGGCCGGCACACCGGCCGGGTAATACTGCAGCCACGGGCTATTGTTCATGGATTCTCCTTGCGCTAGGTTGACCTGGTCGATTTTTTCGGCAGTGCAAGGCTGGTCGGGCGGCCTGCCCTGGAGTCACTTCGATGACCCTGCCAGCGCAAACACTTGGGCATTCTAGCCGCACAAACCGTGCTGCGGACGCCGTCAGTGAATATTTTTGACCGATCGTGCTATTTTACTTCCGAGCGAACCGGCGGGGACTTGCATTTTCGTGGCTCCTGCAGTAGGAGTTTAAATTTAGGCAAGAGGTGAGAGTTTAAGTAGTAGTCAGGTAGGGGCGGAGAAGAGCGCAGCCCTATGGCTCTCGATTAAACGAAGGGCCCGAATTTTCGGGGCGATCGGTTTGAATCGTCTGTTAATACTATGGTATGTCAGAACGGAATATCCTCGACATCATTCGCTGAAGTGGCGGGCTCGGGCGATTTAAACGCACCAACTCTACTGACAAGATCCTTAAGCGATTTTTTCTCATAGTCAGAAAGAGATGCTTGCTCTAATAGCGCCTTCAATTGCAAATCCGTCGCGATCGACCAAGAATCAAGGAGCAAAATTAATTTTGTCTTTTTTGACGATTGAAGTAACGCAAAAGCTTTACTTATGCTCTGTAAAAGC
>JBDSCZ010000322.1:0-5842 GCA_039920865.1 Burkholderiaceae bacterium | reverse complement strand
GTCATTCCCGCGCAGGCGGGAATCCAGCCTCCGCAAACACTAGATTCCCGCCTGCGCGGGAATGACGATTATGGGAGTTTTTTCTTCGTCTGAGGTTGGTAGATAATCAGGATAAAACAAGGAGTATTGTAATTTTCATGGTAATTCCCGCATATATTCATTGCGTATTTTAAAATACATTGCACAGTATAAATTATGGCGCGGTTCCATTGGAAACGCCGTACATAGCCGTAATTGCATCCGGCTATCGATCGAGTTCCGCATAATGCCGAAAAATGCCTTGCTGATTGAACCGCAAGCGCCTGCTCGACGCCAGGTAGGCGGCGATGCGCGGTTGCGAGGCGACGCACCGGTGCAGCGCCAGCAAGCGCGGATGCGCCGGCGCCAGCGCCTTCATCGCGCGCGGGAACGCGTAGCGCAAGCCGGCGATGATCTGGAACAGCGACAGATCGACGTAGCACAGCGCATCGCCCAGCACGTAATCTCTGCCGCTATCGCTGTTACGTTCCAGGATGCGCTCGAAATAGCCGAGAAACTTCGGCAGCCGCGTGGCGGTAAAGTCTTGCGCGCGCCGGAATGCTTCCGGCTTCTGATCCTTGTAATACAGGCTGCCGGCGATCGGGTGATGGGTGTCGTGTATTTCAGTGAGCAGGTCGGCGATGGTGAGCTGCAGCTGGTGTGCCCATGAGCGGCTGGTTTCATCTTCCGGAACCAGTCCAAGTCGCGGCCCCAGGAACAGCAGTATGTTGGCGGTCTGGCCGATGATCCGGTTGCCGGCTTGCAGGAACGGCGGCGCGAATGGCGGCTGGTCGGGTTCGGTGCCGTCGAGCAGGCGCAGCAGCGCCGGCACGCCCATCCCATCGCTTTCCGAGCCGCGCGCTATATCGTCGTAATCGGCGCCGGCCTGTTCCAGCGCAAGCCGTATGAATTCTCCACGGCCTTGTATGGTCGGCCAGTAATACAGTTGGTAGCGCATGGACGGACTCCCGTGAGTGAAGACGCAGGAACTGCTTGCGCCGGATTGCACTGGATCGCTCCGGATTGCACAGCATGGACGGCAATATCCTTACAGCAAACCCTCGAACAGCAACACGTCGACGCTTTCTCCGGCCGCCACATTGCCTTGCTCATGGCGCAGTACCACCATGCAATTGGCTTCCGACATCGAGCGCAGGATTCCGGAGCCCTGGCTGCCGGTGATGCGTACCTGTTGCTGCCCGCTGGCATCGGTTGACAGGATGCCGCGCTGGTATTCGGTGCGCCCGGGCTTCTTGCGCATCGCTGCTTGCGCACTGGCGCGCAGCAACGGCAGCGGCGCCGGACTGGCGCCCATCATGTGCAGCAGCGCATCGCGCACCAGGAAATAGAAAGTCACCATGACCGCGACCGGATTGCCGGGCAGGCCGAACAGGGCGGCGCTGTGGGCGCCGGAACCGATCCGGCCGAAGGCCATCGGCCGGCCGGGGCGCATGCCGATTTTCCAGAAACTGACGTCACCCAGCTGCGCCATGATTTGCTTGGTGTAATCGGCGGCGCCGACCGAGACGCCACCCGAGGTGATGATGACGTCGGCGTTTTCGCAGGCGCTGCGAAAGGCCGCCTCCAGCGCGGCCGGCTGATCCTTGACGACGCCCATGTCGATCAGGTCGCAGCCGAGCCGGGTCAGCATGCCGTACAGCGTGTAGCGGTTGCTGTCGTAGATGCAGCCGGCATCGAGCGGCTCGCCGATCGAGCGCAGTTCATCGCCAGTGGAAAAGAACGCCACCCGCAGGCGGCGCTGCAGCGGCACTTCGGCAATCCCGAGCGAGGCCAGCAAGCCCAAGTCGGCGGGCCGCAGAATTTTGCCTTGGCGCAATGCCGGCTGGCCGGCGGCCAGGTCTTCGCCCTTCAGGCGGCGATTATCGCCGGCCCGGATTGCGCCGGCCGGAAGGGTGACGCTGTCGCTTGTCGCCTCCTGGGTAAATTCCTGCGGCACTACGGTATCGCAGCCATCCGGCATCACGCCGCCGGTCATGATGCGCACGCATTCACCGCTGCCAATTACGCCGTCGAATGCACGCCCGGCGTAGGCGGTGCCGATCACACGCAGGGTCAGCGCGGTATCGGCGACCAGGTCGCTGCCGCGCAACGCATAGCCGTCCATCGCCGAATTGTCATGCGCGGGCACATCGATCGGCGAGACGATATCAGTCGCCAGAACGCGGCCCAGCGCGGCGCGGAGCGCGACCTTTTCGATCGCGCATACCGGCTGAATGAAGCTGCCAATGATCTGCTGCGCCTGCGCCACAGGCAGCGCGTCGGGGTCGTAATCGGACAGGCAGCTGACAAGGTCGGATAGGGTTTTCTTGGTTTCGGTCATGGCAGCATGATGGTGCTAAAAAGTTGTTGGTTGATAACTATTGTTGCGCATGTTTATCACATTGGAAAACAAGAATTTAAAGAACTTCGTACTTGCGCAGTTCTTCCAGCGTATTGATGTTGCGAAAGGCCGCTTCATCGTCGAATAGCACTTCGACGGTTTTCAGATCGGCATACCAGCCATCGACCTTGCGCCCGCCGCCTTGCAGGTATTCGGTCAATTGTGGCAGCAGCGCTGTCTTCAGCAGGCAAAACACCGGATGCGGCTGACGGGTCGGACCCGCGCCGGTGATCGCGATGGCCAGATCAGCATCCCCGGCTTGCAGCGCGGCAGACAGGCGCGCCACCAGATCAGTCGGCAAGAACGGGGTGTCGCATGGCACAGTAACCAAATAAGGCGTGGTGCAGTGGTTCAGTCCGGTCTGCAGGCCGGCCAGCGGCCCGGCAAAATCGCCGAATTCATCAGGCCATACCGGCACTCCGAAGCCTTCATACGGCGCCAGGTTCTGGTTCGCATTGACCATCAGATCGCCCACTTGCGGCGACAGGCGCAGCATCACATGCAGCGCCATCGGCGCACCGCGAAACGGTTGCAATCCTTTATCCACGTGGCCCATGCGGGAACCGCGGCCACCGGCCAGGATCAGGCCGGTGATATCTTCCTTGTTAATCATGAACAGCTCCGATGTTTGGATGCATGTCAGCCGCCGATATACGACATTTCGACTTTTCTGATCGCAGGCGGCAGATCGGAAGTATTGGCGCTGCGCAGTTCCGAATAACGATCGCCACGGGCGCGCCAAATCTGCGCCACTGCGGAGGAGATTTCGCTATCGCTGCGGCTGCCGCGCAGCAGCGCGCGAAAATCGTGTCCCGATCCGGCGAACAGGCAAGTGAAAATCTTGCCCTCGGTCGATAGCCTGGCGCGGTTGCAGTCGTGGCAAAACGCCTGGGTGACGCTGGAAATCAGGCCGATTTCGCCGCCGCCATCCTGATAGCGCCAACGTCCGGCGGTCTCGCCTGGGTAATTGGGCGCGATCTGTTGCAACGGCAGTTCGGCATGAATCCGGCGCATGATCTCGGCCGACGGTATCACTTCATCCATCTTCCAGCCGTTGGAAGCGCCGACGTCCATGTATTCGATGAAGCGCAGGATGTGAGGCGAACCCTTGAAGTGGCGCGCCATCGGCAGGATTTCCTGCTCGTTCATGCCGCGCTTGACCACCATATTGATCTTGATCGGACTCAGCCCGGCCTGATGCGCGGCATCGATCCCTGCCAGTACATCGGCAACTGGAAAATCGACATCGTTCATGCGCTTGAACACCGCATCGTCGAGCGCATCGAGCGACACCGTGACCCGCTTGAGGCCGGCATCCTTTAACAATTGGGCTTTTTTCGCCAGCAGCGAACCGTTGGTGGTCAGCGTCAGGTCGAGTTCGCGGCCAGCCGGCGTGCGCAGGCTGCTGAGCATGCCGACCAGGCGCTCGATGTTCTTGCGAAGCAGCGGCTCGCCCCCGGTCAGCCTGATTTTCTCGACCCCATGAGCGATGAATATGCTGGCCAGGCGAGTGATTTCCTCAAAACTCAACAATGCGCTGTGCGGCAGGAACGCGTAATCCTTGTCGAACACGTCTTTCGGCATGCAATATACGCAGCGGAAGTTGCAGTGATCGGTCACTGAAATGCGCAGGTCACGTAGCGGTCGTGCCAGCGTGTCACTGAGCAGGCCGCTCGGAGCTTCGAGATCCGACGGTATCTCGGGTACGCTATTGAGGCTGCGGTAATCCGTCAGCGGAATAAATTTTTCAGTCATGGCATCTGGTTTGCATCGGTACATGTGCCGCCATTATTGTTGCAGACTTGCCGCAGGCGGGAGTTTCAAAAATAAGATACCACGAGGGCGTCCGGCGCGCATGTTCCAATGCTGGAGCACCCCCGCAAGCCTTGATGGTAAAGGTTTTTCCTTGCATAGTGGTGCGTTTCTTGGCAATGTGCATCCACATGACACTGCGTACACGATTCATGCCGAAGATACTCAAGTTCTCCCGCTTCTCACTGCGCGATCTGCTGATAACTGCCGGCCCCACCATCCTGATCATTGCACTGGTTTGCGGCATCGCCTATTGGCTGGTCGATCCGTCGCCGCCATCGACAATCACCATTTCCACCGGACAGGAAAATAGCGCGTATCAGGCATTCGCCGTCAAGTATGCAAAAGCGCTGGCAAAGCAGGGTGTGCGCGTCAGGTTCAAGGCCTCGCTCGGCTCGGAACAAAACCTGCGGCGGCTTGAAGCGCCGGACCCCGGAGTCGATATCGGCTTCGTCCGGAGCGGCTCGATTACGCCCGACCTGGCGCAGCGACACCGGCTATTGTCGCTCGGGAGTTTATTCACCGAGCCGGTATGGCTGTTTTACCGCGAGCCCAGGCACATTGCGCAGCTGACCCAGTTGAAGGGCTTGTCAATCAATGTCGGTCCCGAAGGCACCGGCGTGCCGCGCCTGGTCAGGCAACTGCTGGACGTCAATGGCGTCGAAGCCAGTGATTTGAAGCTCGGCAGCCTGGAAAACACCCCGGCGACCGTGGCATTGCTGGCGGCGCAGATCGATGGACTGGTCTTCAGTTCGGCGCCGGATGCGCCGCTGATCCAGATGTTGCTGCAAACGCCGGGGATCAAACTGTTCAATTTTGCCCAGGCAGAGGCTTACAGCCGGCGCTTTCCCTACCTGACGCATGTTGTCTTGCCGCGCGGGATTGTCGATCTGGGGCGCGATTTGCCGGCCGAGGATTATCATTTGATCGCGCCGACCGCCACTCTGGTGGCGCGCGCGGATCTGCATCCAGCACTGATTGACCTGCTGGTGCAAGCGGCGGCCGAGATCCATGGCGGCGCCGGATGGTTCAGCAAAAGAGGCGATTTTCCGACTGCCAGCTTTACCGAAATCCCGGTGGCCCCGGGAGCAGAGAAATTTTACAGAAACGGGCCGCCGCTATTGCAGCGCTATCTGCCGTTCTGGCTGGCGAATTTTTCCGAGCGGATGTGGGTCGTGGTGGTGGCGCTGGGAGCGCTGATTCTGCCGCTGTCGCGCATCGTGCCGCCGCTCTATGTGTGGCGCATCCGTTCGCGCGTCTATCGCTGGTACGGCAAACTGCGCATCGTCGAGCAGGCGATAGAAGCAGTGCCGCCGGAACGGCGTGCAGAAGTGTATGCAACACAAATGCAGAGACTGGGCGAGATCGAGGAGAGCGTCAACCTGATTTCGATCCCACTGTCCTTCGCCGAAGGTCTGTATGAGCTGCGCAGTCATATCGAATTCGTGCGCAAGCGCTTGCTGTCGCTGATGCGCGGTAGTGACGGCGCCTGATTCCCGTTTCACATCAAATCAGGCACCGGTCCAAGGCAGCTCGGCATGGCACCAGCCGCCGACGGTCTTGCGATGGCCATCGGCATTCTTGTTGCCTTCGAAGCCCTCCAGGATATCG
>JBDSCZ010000321.1:0-3779 GCA_039920865.1 Burkholderiaceae bacterium | reverse complement strand
CGGGTGTTGCGTGCGATCCGAGCCGTTGCCGCAACTCATCGAATTGGCGGGACAATACTGGTCGCATCCCCAGCAGTTGCGCTCGGGGTTCTTTGGATTCAACGGAAATTTTTTTGCCATTTCAGGTACCTGCTACAGATTTTTAAGATTCGTATGCAGTGTGATGCTACTTGTGTAGATGCTACTTCTGCGGCTGATGACGACGCAGCGCAGGGGTGCTATTGCGCGCCTGCGCGGCCGATCTGCCGACCTGCCAATCTGCCAATCTGCATTAATCGGCGCGCAGCTTTTATCCGATGGTGTATCCGCCATCGACTACGATTTCCTGCCCATAGATATTTTTCGCCGCGTCCGAAGCGAGAAAAACAGACGTTTCGGCGATGTCGTCCGGCTGGCCGAACGCGCCCTGCATCAGCCGCGCATTGATTTTTTCTGCAACCGCACCGAGCGCATCGGGCGCCAGTCCAACCATGCTCCACAAAGGCGTGGCGATCGGGCCCGGCGCGATGGAATTCACCCGTATGCCCTTGGGCGCGAGTTCCGCAGCCAGTGTCTGCGCAAGGGATTTGAGCGCTGCCTTGCTGGCGCTATAGATTGCCAGCCCGGGGAATCCCACCTGCGTCAGGAAGGTCGTAATGAACTGGATCGAGCCGCCTTTACGGATGTGCGGGAAAAACAGCCGCGCGGTCTCGGCCGCACCGAAAAAATTCACTGAAAACTGCGTCGCGAAGGCGTCCGCCGTACTGTCCTCAAAGGAAGCGACACGGGCGATACCGGCATTCGGCACCAGGATATCGATTGCGCCAACACTATCGATCGTGGTCTTGAGCAGACGTTCCAGGTCTTCCTGCCGGGTGACATCGCCGCACACGGCAATCACCTGGCCAGGATGGGCAGCTTCCAATGCCTGCAGGCTGTCGCCATTGCGGGCAAAAGCGATGACCTTTGCACCTTCAGCGACAAAGCGCTCAACAATCGCGCGACCGATACCGCTACTCGCTCCGGTTACCACTGCAATCTTGCCGTCTAAACGTTTCATCTGCACTCCCGAAAAAGTTGTCTTGCCTTGCGGCGTTTGGGACACGTTTGACCCTGCCCCATGTCTGATGTTCCCGGGAACCGGCATTGCATAATGCCCGTTCACGTTTGCGCATGAAAACAGCGGCGCATATGAATGACTACTCTAGCATAAGATATATTTTAAATAAATCTTTTATAATGCCGTTGTCGCCGCTCCAATGCAGGACCGGCCGGGTTCACCTGGCTGGCAAAACGAGTTGATCTTGGGCAACACATCAAAATGTATAATTAATCGAATCGCTTCGAAATCTTATAGTGGCATTTTTTTAAATTCAATGCTCTAAAAAACCCCTTGCAATCGCCCTACCGTGTAGATTGACGATCGACAAGAATCGGCAAGAACCGTGAAAGAAATGTTATGCCGCAAGCTGCTCTCCCCCCCGATGAAACTGCGCGCCTGGCTCTGCTGCACTCCCTCGACTTGCTCGATACGCTGGCCGAACCGGCGTTTGACCGCATTACCAGACTGGTAGCACGCACTTTGCGGGTGCCGATCGCGTTGATATCGCTGGTGGACACGAACCGCCAATGGTTTAAGTCGCGAATCGGGCTCGATGCAACTGAAACGCCGCGCGAATTTGCCTTTTGCGCACACACAATCTTGCAAAACAGTCCGATGGTCGTCACGGATGCGACCAGAGATGCACGCTTTACCGATAACCCTCTGGTTACCGGTGAACCGAATATTCGCTTTTATGCCGGCACACCGATTCGCACCTCCGATGGCACGGCACTCGGGACGCTGTGCGCCATCGATTCCCAGCCGCGCACGCTGTCGCAGGATGAACTCGAAACGCTAATTGACTTGGCTGATCTGGTCAGCAAGGAGATCCAACAACGCGAAGCGACCCAACTCGCGCGCCGTCACATGGATCATGCGAAATCTGCGATTGAAGATAGCGAAGCGCGTTTCCGCTCAATCTTCGAGCGCGCCGGGGTCGGTATCGCGATGGTGGCCCCCAATGGTGGCTGGATGAACGTCAATGAGGCGCTCTGCGAGATTGTTGGTTATAGCCAGGATGAACTGGCACGGCTCACATTCCAGGATATTACGCATCCGGACGATCTCGACATTGACCTGATTTTCCTGCAACAGTTAGTCAGTGGGGAAATCGGTGGTTACCAACTCGATAAGCGATATCGGCGCAAGGATGGAGAGCTTGTATGGATCAATCTCAACGTCACCAAACAGGTCAATGAAAACAATGAATTGAAATATTTTGTTGCCGTAATCAAGGACATACAGGCGCGCAAAGAGGCAGAGGCGTCACTGGCGGCATTACGGCGCGATCTTGAAAAGCGCGTTGACGAACGCACGCTCTCATTGCGCACCGCCAACGAAATGTTGTCCTACAGCATGGCCCAGCAGGTGCATTTCCAGCAGGCACTGCTCAAGCGCGAGGCCGAACTCAGCGCCGTGATCGAGAACGCAAACGACGCCTACGTGTGCATCGACCAGGCTGGCGTGGTCAGCGCCTGGAACCAGCAAGCACAAGCAACCTTTGGCTGGACCGCCGAGGAGGCGATCGGGCGCCGCCTGGAAGAATTGATCTTGCCGCTCCACATGCGCGAAGCACACCGGGCAGGAATGAAGCGCTATCTCAGTTCGGGGCAAGCCAAAGTGCTGAACCAGCGACTGGAATTGCCGGCCCTCCGCCGCGACGGCACGACGCTGCCGGTAGAGGTGCGCATTCGGGCTCTAGACTTCGACGGGCAGAAAATTTTTAGCGCATTCCTGCATGACATTACCGAGCGCAAGTGCGCGGAGGAATCCAGGGAGCGCGAAGCCAGGCACGACTCGCTTACCGGGCTACCGAATCGACGCGCATTGTTTGAAATGCTGCCGCAGGCGATTGCCCGCTCGAACCGCAACCGCACAGCTGCAGCTTTACTTTTTCTTGACCTGGACGGCTTTAAAGCGGTCAACGACGCCTGGGGACACGAAGCAGGAGACAGTTTGCTATGCGAGATTGCCCGCAGGCTCTCCGAGTGCCTGCGTGTAACCGACTCCGTGGCCAGGCTGGGCGGCGATGAATTTACCGTTTTACTGGAAGGACTATCTACAAAGGGGCCCGACGACGCGAATGCCATTGCCGAAAAGTTATTAAAAAGCATCCGAGAGCCGGTCCAGCTTGGAACAGAGTCCGCCCAAGTCAGCGCCAGTATCGGCCTCACCTTTTACCTGCCCGGCTCCGATGTTTCGCCCGACGCACTGGTCAAAGCCGCTGACACGGCTATGTACCAGGCCAAACATGCGGGGAAATCGAGGATCTGCGTGCAATAGCAACGGTACTGCCAATGCAGCGGCCGCAGGATTAACGGTTTGGTTTGGTTGCGCTTCGCATATCGCCGCTGCTGGCCGGTATGCGCCTGTTTTTATCTAGCGTGCGAGCAGGATGGCTCCCGCTCCCGACGCAAACCTGCGAGGGCAAGCTCTTCGCGGGCATGACGGTGTTTTGAACGCATGTAGAGAGAAATTTGATGACCCCTGAAATTAATTAAAAACAGGGAGTATCACCATATTCATCGCGTTGTACGCATATCTTTATTGCGGATAATAAATATACAGATTCCAGTATATTTAACGCTCACAGCGGACATTGCAGCGCCGCAAACTATTTTTGTGCACCCCCGTTACCGCTCCAGTTTAGGCAAATCCTTGAGTTCAAGTAGTGCAGGCCTGCACTACTATTCGTTTT
>JBDSCZ010000320.1:0-6388 GCA_039920865.1 Burkholderiaceae bacterium | reverse complement strand
CATCGTGTCGCTCGCATATTTGGGACGGATCCAGCCCGGCAGCCATCGGATCGACACCCCGGTCGGCGCGGTCAATGCCGAACTGCACGCCGACGGCAGCGTCACCGTCCATAACGTCCCTGCGCACCGCGCGCACAAAGCGGTTTCGATCGAGGTCGCTGGGCATGGCCGCGTGGTCGGCGACGTGGCCTGGGGCGGCAATTGGTTTTTCCTGGTCAGTGATCACGGCCAGCAACTGGTGCTGAAGAATGTCGAAGTGCTGTCCGGTTTTGCCTGGCGCGTGCGCCAAGCCCTGGAGCGTGCCGGCATCAGCGGTGCCGATGGTGCCGAGATCGACCACATCGAGCTGTTCGCCCCTTCGGTCACGGCGGGCATCGACAGCCGCAACTTCGTGCTGTGCCCCGGCAAGGCCTTTGATCGTTCCCCGTGCGGCACCGGCACCAGCGCCAAGATCGCCTGCCTGGCGGCAGACGGCAAGCTGGCCGAAGGCGAGATCTGGCATCAGGAAAGCATCATCGGCAGCGTGTTCGATGCGTCGTACCGGATCGAGGACGGCCAGATCCTGCCCAGCATCCGCGGCCGCGCTTATGTGAATGCCGAAGCCACGCTGATTCTGGACGAGAACGATCCCTTCGTCTGGGGCATTCGGTGAGTAACGTGCGCCGCAAGTTGCAAGCCGGATGCGATCGTGATCGGCGCCGGGATTGCCGGTGCCGCCGGCGCGCATCGACAGCCTGATTGCCGCAGATGCAGACTAGCCGTTGTTGCGACTTTTGCGGTCCTTAGCCATCGCGCGGTATGCGCTCGGCGTGATGCCGACCGTGGCCTTGAACTGCCGTGTGAATGCGCTGTGATCGCGGTAACCGCACGCCAGCGCGATTTCGGTCACACTGCTTTGGCAAGGTTCGCCGCTGTCTTCGGTCAGCATTTTTGACGCGGCATCCAGTCTGGCCTTGATGATCATCTGGCGCGGCGACAGGCTGAAAATCTTGTCGAAATAACGTTCAATCTGGGATGCTGACAGGCTGGTGATGCGGGCCAGATCCGCCAGTCCGATCGCCTGATCGTAATGCGCATGGATGAAGTGCGCGGCCGCCGCGATGCGGCCATACACCGGATGCGCTTGGTCCGGCATCGCCAGGTCGCGCGAGATGCCGGACAGGCCGACGATATTGCCGTGCCGGTCGCGCAGCGCGATCTTGTGCGTCAGGCACCAGCCGGGATCGCGGTCCGGATACAGGTGCAGCTCCAGCTGATCGCGGATTTCGCTGCCGCCGGCCAGCATCCGCTGGTCCTGCGCGCTATACAGATTGCCGAATTCTTTCGGAAATACCTCGGCTGCGGTGCGCCCGAGCAGCGCCGATTTCAGCTTCAGACCGCAGCGCCGCACCAGCGTCTGATTGACCACCAGATAGCGGCCTTGCGTATCCTTGACGAAAAAAACCACATCCGGCAGCGCATCGAACAAGGGTTCGGCAAAAAAGGCGTTATCGATTTGCTGCGACAGCCGTTGCCGTTGCGATGCTTCGCCAGCCAATGCAGCATCGGATGCGGGATATTGGTTCATGGTGTCGCCTGCGGTCTGAATTGGGTTTGATTCTAACAACAGTCACGCTGTCAATATACCCCGTATTAAATTCTAAAAATACAGGGTTTTGCGCACGTATTTATTGCGGCATATAAATATACAATGCATAGTATATTTATTCCTGAGATTGTTCCGATCTGCGAAAGGCATCTAAAAAATCATGCGCCCAACCTTTGGCAACTATTTTGCCATCCGGTTTTCGCCAAACGGGTTCCAGAAAACGGTCATTTTTATTATGGTTTTTTGCTGAAAAATGCTTTTCAGATGCCTCCATTCATTCCTGGTCAAGCGGAAAGGTGTAGACGCATGATTTTCAGCGCGCAGTGGGTCCAGGTTTGTGGGTTCCGAACACACACTGGACACGTATGAAATTTTCCAAACGTCGCGAACAGATCGACCTGCTGCCCTACCTCGGCAAGTGGCTTTTTCTTGCCGGCGCAGTAGCCGTTTTGGCCGGCTCCGCCTCCGCTTTTTTCCTGTTCGCGCTCGATTGGGCGACCGGCACGCGCACCGCGCATCGCTGGCTGAGCTGGCTACACGGCAATAGTGCGTAAGTCCTGATATTGCCCGGTGCGGTAATGTGGGGTATAAATGTGCAGCGATGAACCGGCTTCATGGCTGGCAAGCATGGCTGAAATCATGGCCGGAAAAGAAACGGCGCAGACCGTGGCGCAGGGCAAATTCATCGAGCAAAAACACCCGTTCAACACCCGTTCAATTCTCAAGAGGATGACAATATGCAATTCAAATCAAAAATGATCCCAATCGCCGGCGCGGTCGCGTTGGCTCTGGCCGGCAGCGCTTATGCCCAGGAGCAAGTGGTTAAGATCGGCCACACCGGCCCGCTCTCCGGTGCCAACGCTTTTGCCGGCAAGGACAATGAAAACGGGGTGCGGCTGGCGGTGGAAGAATTGAACGCCAAAAAAATGACGGTAGGCGGCAAGCAGATCAGGTTCGAGCTGCTATCCGAAGACGATCAGTGCGATCCCAAATCCGGCGTCAACGTCGCGCAAAAATTCGTCGATGCCGGCGTCAAGTATGTGATGGGGCCGTATTGCTCCGGCGTCGCGATTCCTGCCTCGCGCGTGTACAACGAAGCGGGCGTGATGATGTCGACCGTCGGCACCAATCCGAAAATTACGCAAAGCGGCTACAAGAACCTGTACCGCATCATCGCCAGCGATTCGCAACTCGGCGCCAGCATGGCAACCTACGCAGCGAAGGTGCTCAAGGTCAAGACGGTCGGCGTGATCGACGACCGCACCGCTTTCGGCCAGGGTCTGGCGCAGGAATTCAGCAAGGTCGCGAAAGCTTCCGGTCTCAAGGTGGTGGGACAGGAATACACCACCGACAAGGCGACCGACTTCAACATCATCCTGACCAACATGAAGTCCAAAAAAGCCGATGTCATTTTCTTCGGCGGCTATGCACCGCAAGGCGCGCCGATGGCGCGTCAGATGAAGCAGCTCGGCATGAACAGCAAGCTGATGGGCGGCGACACGCTGTGCAGCCCGGAAATGGGCAAGCTCGGTGGCGATGCGGTGGGTGATAACGTGTTGTGCGCGCAAGGCGGCACGGCGCTCGACAAGGTGGCGAATGGCCCTGCATTCAAGGAAAAATACAAGAAGCGCTATAACCAGAACCCCGACGTGTATGCGGCATCGTTCTACGACCAGTTGATGTTCATCGGCGAAGCGATGCAAAAAGCGAAATCGCTTGATCCGGTCAAGGTCGGTCAAGAATTGCACAAAATGTCGTACAAGGGCGTGGCCGGCACGTATTCCTACGATGACAAGGGCAACATGAAACAATCTCCGGTAACCGTCTACACGTTCAAGAATGGCCTGCCTACCCCGCTAGCCAGTTATTAATTTTTAATAAAATGTAACTACCTGAGCAGAATGGAGCAATGCAGATTGCTCCATTCTGCGATTTCATCACTATTTTTCAGATCGACGGGTCATACACAATGTCAGAATCCATTTCGGAGCCGATTCCACAGCCGTCGCTCTATCCACCGATTGAACCGATTCGCAGCGGCATGCTGGCAGTCGACGCGTTGCACACGCTGTATTGGGAAGAATGCGGCAACCCCGACGGCGTGCCGGTGCTGTTCTTGCATGGCGGACCTGGCGCGGGCCTGTCGCCCAGGCATCGCCAGTTCTTCGATCCGGCGCATTACCGGATCGTTCTGTTCGACCAGCGCGGCGCCGGAAAATCGACCCCGCTGGGCGAATACCGCGACAACACGACCCCGCTGCTGATTGCCGACATCGAGCGCATCCGGCAATTGCTGGGCATAAACCAATGGCTGGTGTTCGGCGGCTCCTGGGGCTCGACGCTGGCGTTGGCCTACGGCGAAGCCCATCCGGAATGCTGCACCGGCTTCGTGCTGCGCGGCATATTCCTGTGCACCGATGCCGAAATCGACTGGTTCCTGTACGGCATCAAATGGTTTTTTCCGCAACAACATGCGCAATTCGTCGCGCCGATTCCGGAGTCCGAGCGCAACAATCTGCTGCAGGCTTACGAAAAACGGCTGTTCTGCGACGATCCAGCCGTGTACGAGAAGGCGGCGCGCACCTGGAGCCGTTATGAAGGCAGCTGCCTGCATCTGCTGCCGCATCCGGAAGTGGCCGAGGAATTCGGTTCGGAGGCGGTCAGCCTCGGCGTCGGGCGGCTGGAAGCGCACTATTTCCGCAACCACGCATTTCTGAGCGACGACCAGCTGATTCGCGAGGTCGGGCGCATCCGCCATCTGCCGGCCATCATCATTCAGGGCCGCTACGACATGGTATGTCCGCCGCTGTCGGCGTATCGGCTGCATCAGGCATGGCCAGAAGCGCGCTTTCAGATGCTGGAAGACGCCGGCCATGCGGCGTTCGAGCCGGGCATCGCCAGCGCGCTGGTAGCCGCTACCGACCAGTTCAAGCGGCAGCGCAATTTCAACTGACATGCTGTTGTGAGGTAAAAATACAGCGCACTGTATTTTGTATGCCGCTTATTTATATTGCGGTAAGCACATGGTTATTGCACATACCCCCGTATTATTGATGCAATGAAGCAGTAGAAAAAAATCCACGCCATCAGCAAGGCTGGTGGGTGCGCATGGCGCACCCACCATGTTCCCCGTTTCTACTCGTATTCGCCAATCAGCACGCAGCCGCAAAACAGGTTGCGGTCGCCAAAAACGTTGTCGGCGCGTCCGACTGCCGGCCAGTATTTCTGCTGGCGCAGCGATGCTACCGGCCAGGCTGCTTCCGTGCGGCTGTACTTGTGGTCCCAGGCGTCGGCGGTCACCACCTGCGCGGTATGCGGTGCATGTTTCAGCGGGTTGTCGGCACGGTCGAACTCGCCGCTTTCGACTTTCGCGATTTCTTGCCGGATCGTGATCATTGCGTCGATGAAGCGGTCCATTTCGGCCTGCGATTCGCTTTCGGTCGGCTCGATCATCAGCGTGCCCGGCACCGGGAAGCTCATGGTCGGCGCGTGGAAGCCGAAATCCATCAGGCGCTTGGCGACGTCTTCGTTGCTGATGCCGGTGGCGGCGGTCAGCGCGCGCAGATCGAGGATGCATTCGTGCGCGACCAGTCCGTCATGGCCCGAATACAGCACCGGATAGTGCGGCGACAGGCGGCGCGCGATGTAGTTGGCGGCCAGGATCGCGACCTCGGTGGCCGCGGTCAGGCCTGCGGCGCCCATCATTGCGATGTACATCCACGAGATCGGCAGGATGCTGGCCGAGCCGAACGGCGCCGCACTGACCGCGCCGATGCCGGCGGCGTCGCGCTGGTAGCCGGCGCTGCGCAGATTCGGCAGGAACTTCGCCAGATGGGCGCCGACCGCAACCGGACCGACGCCGGGGCCGCCGCCGCCGTGCGGGATGCAGAAGGTCTTGTGCAGATTCAGATGGCTGACGTCGCCGCCGAACTGGCCCGGCGCTGCGACACCGACCAAGGCATTCATGTTGGCGCCGTCGATGTAGACCTGGCCGCCGTGCGCGTGGACGATTTCGCACAGCTGCTGCACGCCTTCCTCGAATACGCCGTGGGTCGACGGATAGGTCACCATCGCCGCCGCCAGATTCTTGCTGTGCAACTCGGCCTTGGCTTGCAGATCGGCCAGATCGACATTGCCGCGCGCGTCGCAGGCGACTACCACCACCTGCATCCCGACCATCGAAGCCGAGGCCGGATTGGTGCCGTGCGCGGAGGATGGAATCAGGCAGACATTGCGATGGCTTTCGCCGCGCGAGGCGTGATACGCCTGGATCACCAGCAGGCCGGTGTATTCACCCTGCGAGCCGGCATTTGGCTGCAGCGACACCGCCGCGTAACCGGTGGCCGCGCACAGCATTTCTTCGAGCTGGTCGATCATTTCCCGGTAGCCGATGGTCTGGCCGGTCGGCGCATACGGATGGATGTTGGCGAACTCGGGCCAGCTGACCGGCAGCATTTCGGAAGTCGCATTGAGCTTCATGGTGCAGGAGCCGAGCGGGATCATCGTGCGGTCGAGCGCCAGATCCTTGTCGGCCAGGCTGCGCAGGTAGCGCAACATTTCGTGTTCGGCGTGATAGCGGTTGAACACCGGATGCGCCAGATAAGCGCTGCTGCGCGCCAGCGCCGCGGGAAACGCATCGTCGACCGCGGCTTCGATCGCGTCGAAATCAAGCGTTTGTTCCTCTGCAAAAATGCTCCACAGCAACTTCACGTCGTCGCGGCTGCTGGTTTCGTCGAGCGAGATGCCGACATGATGGTCGTCGATCCGGCGCAGATTGATGCCTTGCGCCTGGGCTGCCGC
>JBDSCZ010000319.1:0-3409 GCA_039920865.1 Burkholderiaceae bacterium | reverse complement strand
GCGTTTCTGGTCTACCGCAACGATACCGCAGTCAGGCAATTCCTCGACAGCATGCCGGATCACAAGACCGTCGTGCTCGATCGCATTCCGACGGTCGAGAATCTGGCCAAGGCAGCTTTCGATATCCTGAAAAACGTGTACCAGGACAGATACGGCACCGGCCTGTCCTTGAGCAAAATCACTTTGTACGAAACGCCCAATTGCTGGGCCGAAGTCGACGCCAGCGACAGCCGGAATGGATGACACGTTCTTCATGGGGCAGGCGCTGGAACAGGCGCACAAGGCCTGGGCTTTGGGCGAGGTGCCGGTCGGTGCGGTGCTGGTCAGGGATGGCCAGATCGTGGCGGTCGGCAGCAATCAGCCGATTGCTGCGCATGATCCAACCGCACACGCAGAAATCATGGCATTGCGCGCTGCCGCCCAAGTGCTGGGCAATTACCGGTTGCCCGGCTGTGATTTGTACGTGACGCTGGAGCCGTGCGTGATGTGCGCGGGCGCGATGATGCATGCGCGCTTGTCGCGCGTCATTTTCGGCGCATCTGACCCGAAAACCGGCGCCTGCGGATCTATCATCGACCTGTTCGCGCAGCAACAATTGAATCACCACACCGAAGTGGTCGGCGGCGTCCTGGCGCAGCAATGCAGCGCACTGCTGAAGGATTTTTTTGCCGAGCGCCGCCAGATGCAGCAAAACAAGTCTTTGGCAGCACGATGACAACTGATTTCACCTTTGCCGCCCGCAATATCGGCGTCGCCATCGTCGCACCCAGCGGTTATCCGGCCGACGACAATGCCGTTGCGCGTGGCATCGCGCTGCTGCAGGCGCAAGGCTGCAAGATTCATAATTATTACGACCCGGCGGCGAGTTACCAGCGCTTCGGCGGCACGCCGGCATCTTGCAAGGCGCAACTGGAGGCGGCAGCCGCCAATCCGGATGTGCAGATCATCATGGCCGTGCGTGGCGGTTACGGTTTGTCGCGCTTGTTGCCAGTGCTGGATCTGGCGCAACTGGCCGCCAGTGGCAAGATTTTCGTCGGGCACAGCGACTTTACCGTGCTGCAAATGGCCTTGCTGGCACAGTCCGGCAGCGTCAGCTTTGCCGGCCCGATGCTGTGCAGCGACTTCGGTCGCGAGGATGTCAGCGCCTTTACCATCGCCCATTTCTGGGAATGCCTGGGCTCCAGCGCATATCGGATCACGGTACAGGCGACTGGCAATCCTGCAGCGAATGTGGCGGGAACCCTGTGGGGCGGCAATCTGACGATCCTAAGCCATCTACTCGGTACGCCTTACTTCCCACAGATCAAAGATGGCATCTTGTTCATCGAGGACATCAACGAACATCCGTACCGCATCGAGCGGATGCTGCTGCAACTGCTGCACGCGGGCGTTTTGGAGCAGCAGAAAGCGATCATTCTGGGCGATTTTTCCGGCTACCGCGTCACCGACTATGATCGCGGCTACAACTTCGACGCAATGCTATCTTTCATTCGCGCCCAACTGGCAATCCCGATCCTGACCGGCCTGCCTTTCGGCCATGTGGCCGACAAGCTGACCTTGCCGGTGGGCGGCCACGCACAACTGGAGTCGGATGCAACATCATTCCAGCTGACTTTTGCCGCATATCCGGGAATAGTGCGTTAAACGCGGAATAACGACTCTTAAATATACTGACGTTAGTATATTTTTAGCCCACAATGATTATGTGCGGGAATCGGTTTATTTCTGAAAAATACCGTGGAGTATATTGATATCGTCGCCATTACGTAAGCGCGTAAGCGATGCTGTGCAGATCTGTACTCATTTTCTTAACCCTATTTTTTCGTGCCTTTCGTGGACAACGCCTGTATTGCCCAATGTGCCCTCGCATATGCGCGTTGCCCCGCGGCACGCCGTAGCAAAGCCAAAATAAGCGCTTGACTTACAAGGTATAATAAGCGGTTATTCAGTTCACGTTTTTAAAGGTTTCAGCACGTGTTATCTACAGCAAACATCACCATGCAGTTCGGCATCAAGCCGTTGTTCGAGAACATTTCGGTCAAATTCGGCGAAGGCAACCGTTACGGCCTGATCGGCGCCAACGGCTGCGGCAAGTCCACGTTCATGAAGATTCTGGGCGGAGATCTCGAACAATCGGCCGGCACCGTCATGCTCGACACCAATGAGCGCCTGGGTAAGTTGCGCCAGGACCAGTTTGGTTTCGAAGAGATGCGGGTGCTGGATGTGGTGATGATGGGCCATACCGAAATGTGGGCGGTGATGGCCGAGCGCGATGCAATTTACGCTAATCCGGAAGCCACCGACGACGATTACATGAAAGCCGCCGATCTTGAGGCGAAGTTCGCCGAATACGATGGCTATACCGCTGAATCGCGTGCCGGCGAACTGTTGCTGGGCGTCGGCGTGGCTATCGAGCAACACCAGGGGCCGATGAGCAACGTCGCGCCCGGCTGGAAACTGCGGGTATTGCTGGCGCAGGCGCTGTTCTCCAATCCGGATATTTTATTGCTCGATGAACCGACCAATAACCTGGACATCAATACCATCCGCTGGCTGGAAGACGTGCTCAACGAGCGCAATTCGACCATGATCATCATTTCACATGATCGCCATTTCCTGAATCAGGTCTGCACCCACATGGCCGACATGGATTACGGCACATTGAAGGTGTATCCGGGCAATTATGACGACTACATGTTTGCCTCGACCCAAGCACGCCAGCAGCAGCAATCGGTCAATACCAAGGCCAAGGAAAAAGTCGCTGAACTGCAGGATTTCGTGCGCCGCTTCGCTGCCAATAAATCAAAGGCGCGCCAGGCGACCTCGCGCGCCAAGCAGATCGAGAAGATCAAGGTCGAAGACCTCAAGCCATCGTCGCGCCAAAACCCGTTCGTGCGCTTCGACGGCGAGAAAAAATTGCATCGCCAGGCGGTCGAGATTCAGGGCTTGAGCAAAAGCTACGATCACACGATTTTCAAGAACGTCAACCTGATGGTCGAAGCCGGCGAACGCATCGCCATCATCGGCGCCAACGGCATCGGCAAAACCACCTTGCTGCGCTGCATCGGCGGTGAAGTATGCGGCTTGCACCCTGACAGCGGCTTTGCAAAATGGGCTGAACATGCAGATGTCGGCTACATGCCGCAAGACCCGACCGAAAACTTCGCCAAGGATATCAATCTGACCGACTGGATGGGTCGCTGGACCAAGGAAGGCGACGATGACCAGGCGGTACGCTCGATTTTGGGCCGCCTGCTGTTCAGCGGTGATGATGTGAAAAAATCGGTGCAAGTCCTGTCCGGCGGCGAAAAGGGGCGCATGACTTACGGCAAGCTGATGCTGGGTCGCCATAATGTGCTGCTGATGGACGAGCCGACCAATCATATGGATATGGAATCCATCGAGTCGC
>JBDSCZ010000318.1:0-11313 GCA_039920865.1 Burkholderiaceae bacterium | reverse complement strand
CGCTGGGCGGCGCCGGCGTGCATTACTGGGGGTCGATTGCCGAGCGCTATGGCTTGAACCTGACGCTGGTAAACGAAGTCGTCGATCCGACTTTCCGCTTCATGACGGTCGATTGGGACGGTCAGATCCGGATGGACCCGTCTTCGCCCTATGCGATGCAACGCCTGATCGAGATCAAGGATCGCTTCGACATCGCCTTCGCCTGCGACACCGACCATGACCGGCACGGGATCGTTACCCGGAACGCCGGCTTGTTGCCGCCCAACCATTACCTGTCAGTCGCCATCTTTTACCTGTTTCAGCATCGTCCCAAGTGGCGCAAGGATGCGGCGGTCGGCAAGACGGTTGTCAGCAGCCGGATGATCGATCGCATCACGGCCAAGCTCGGCCGCAGGCTGTACGAAGTACCGGTCGGCTTCAAGTGGTTTGTGGATGGGCTGCTCGACGGCTCGCTTGGCTTTGGCGGGGAAGAGAGCGCCGGTGCGTCTTTTGTCCGTCTGGATGGCAGCGTCTGGACTACCGATAAGGACGGCATGGTTCCGGCCTTGCTCGCGGCGGAAATTACCGCGCGCATGGGCCGTGATCCCGCCGAAATCTACCGCGAGCTTGCGCAAGAGTTGGGTGCATGCGTCTATGACCGGGTCGAGGCGCCGGCGACTCCGGAACAAAAACAGGTGCTTGCGACACTTTCGCCCCGGCAGATTGAATCCACCGACCTTGCCGGTGAAAAAATTCAGGACATCCTGACCCGGGCCCCCGGCAACGACGCACCGATCGGCGGACTGAAAGTGGTGACGCAGAACGGCTGGTTTGCGGCGCGTCCGTCCGGCACCGAAGACCTTTACAAGATCTATGCCGAGAGCTTCCTGGGCGCGGATCATTTGCAGCGCATCCTGAATGAAGCGCAAGCCATCGTCTCTGCCGCGCTGGCGGCGCCTGCGCGGCAGTCCGGATCTTCAAATCGACGGCCAAGGAAAAAAACGTGAGCGAACCAGCACCCATCCGTCACCCGAAAGAACAAATTCCAGCCGCGGACATAGAGGGATTCGATGCCCTCTCCGAGCTTGCCCTGGATATGCGTTCGTCGTGGAATCATGCCACCGACCAGGTATGGCAGCAGCTTGACCCAGTGTTATGGGACCTGACACAAAATCCCTGGATCGTGTTGCAGACAGTGTCGCGAGAGAAACTCCGGCTGGTTTTTGCCGATCCGGATTTCCGCAAAATCGTCGATACCCTGGTGCAAGTCAGACGGGATGCGGCAGCGGCGCCGGCATGGTTTCAGCAAACCTACCCGCAATCCGTATTGCACTGTGTAGCGTATTTCAGCATGGAATTCATGTTGAGCGAAGCCTTGCCCATATATTCGGGTGGGCTGGGCAACGTGGCCGGCGACCAGCTCAAGGCCGCCAGCGATCTGGGCGTGCCGGTGATCGGGGTGGGGCTGCTTTACCAGCAAGGCTATTTTCGCCAGCTGATTGACAAGGATGGCGCGCAACAGGCCCTGTTCCCGTACAACGACCCCGGGCAGTTGCCGATCACGCCGTTGCGCAAGCCGAATGGCGAGTGGTTGCGGCTGGAGGTCGCTTTGCCCGGTTACTCGGTCTGGCTGCGCGCATGGCAGGTGCGGGTCGGCCGCGTGAATCTGTACCTGCTCGATAGCAATGACGCAGCGAATTATCCCGCGCATCGCGGCATTACCAGCGAGCTTTACGGCGGCGGCCCGGAGCTGCGCCTGAAACAGGAAATTCTGCTCGGAATCGGCGGCTGGCGACTGCTTGCAGAACTCGGCATCGCGCCGGAAGTCTGTCACCTGAATGAAGGGCACGCGGCCTTCGCAGTGCTGGAACGCGCGCGCAGCTTCATGGAAGAAACCGGGCAGAACTTCGAGGTCGCACTGGCCGTCACCAGGGCCGGCAACCTGTTCACCACGCACACGGCGGTGGCTGCCGGCTTTGACCGTTTTGGTCCAGAACTCATCGAGCAATACCTCGCTGCATATGCCGAGCAGAAGCTCGGCATAACCCGCCACGATCTGCTGGCGCTGGGCCGCCGCAATCCGAACGATACAGCGGAATTGTTCAACATGGCCTACCTGGCGATTCGCGGCAGCGGGGCGGTCAATGGCGTGAGCCGCCTGCATGCAAAAGTCAGCCGGCACCTGTTTGAGGCGCTGTTTCCGCGCTGGCCGGTGCGGGAAGTGCCGGTCGGACATGTGACCAACGGCGTTCACATGCCGACCTGGGATTCGGCACCGGCCGATGCCCTGTGGACGCAAGCCTGCGGCAAGAGGCGCTGGCTGGGGGAGACGGAGGCACTGGAGCCGGACATTCGCTGCGTCTCCGATGCCAGTCTCTGGAAGTTTCGCAGTGCCGCCAGCTGCACACTGATTAATTATGTACGGCAGCGATTGTCCAGGCAATTGGCCGCTTCGGGCGCGTCGCCCGAGGCGGTTGATGCTGTCGGGCATCTGTTTGACTGCGATACGCTGACGCTGGGATTTGCGCGCCGTTTTGCAACGTACAAGAGACCGAATCTGCTGCTGCACGATCCGCAGCGACTGCTGCGCCTGCTAAACAATCCGCAACGCCCGGTACAGCTGATCATGGCCGGCAAGGCGCATCCGGCAGACTTGGCGGGACAGGCGCTGATACAGCAATGGATTCATTTCATCCGTCGGCCTGAAGCGCGCTCGCATGTGATCTTCCTCAGCGACTACGACATGCATCTGACCGAGCAACTGGTGCAGGGTGTCGATGTCTGGCTCAACACGCCGCGCCGTCCCTGGGAAGCGTGTGGAACCAGCGGCATGAAGGTGCTGGTCAACGGCGGCATCAATCTGTCCGAACTGGACGGCTGGTGGGCCGAAGCCTACACGCCGGAAGTAGGCTGGGCGCTGGGGGACGGTCAGGAACATGGCGACGATCCGGACTGGGACGCGATTGATGCCAATGCCCTGTACGACCTGCTCGAACGCGAGGTGATCCCTGAATTCTATAGCCGCGATGCGCAAGGCATCCCGAGCGCCTGGGTGGCACGGATGCGGGAAAGCATGGCGCAGTTGACGCCACGTTTTTCCAGCAACCGTGCGGTGCGCGAGTACACCGAGCAATACTACTTGCCGGCAGCCTCGGCTTACCGGGAGCGGGCTGACGATCAAGGCGTTGTCGGCACGGCTATCGTCGATTGGCGGCATGCGCTGGAGCAAAACTGGAGTGCGCTACGTTTCGGCGAAGTGCGGTTTGAGACCGACGGCGAGCAGCACCTGTTCGAGCTGCAAGTCTATCTTGGCGGCCTCGACCCGGAGGCGGTGCGGGTTGAGCTGTATGCCGACGGTACCGCGGACGGTGCGCCGGTACGAATGGAAATGCAGTGCGTGCGGCAACTGGCGGGTACGACAAACGGCTACGCCTACCATGCAGGTGTGCCCGCAGACCGCCCGGCGACGGACTATACGGCGCGCCTGATCGCGCACTACGGCGGCGGCATGGCGGTTCCGCTCGAAGATGCGCATATCCTTTGGCAGCGCTGACAGCGGGATCCACATTCGGGGGAGGCGACGTTCCTGGCTGTTCCAGGTTGCTAGTTTCTAAAGATAATACATGGAGTATATGAATTTTAATGGCCATTACCGCATATATTCATTGCGGTAAAATAATATACAACTATCAGTATATTATCCAAGCCGAGGAGAAACGGCAAGAAGAGCACATCGAGCTTATCGCCTCGGAAACTACATCAGCCCACGCGTGATGCAGGCGCAAGGCACCCTGTATTTAGTCTGGCAGTTCACGAAGCTTCCACAAAGCCGGGTCAACGATGGGTGGCGACCGTGCCGACCAGGCCCGCAGGCAGGTCGAGTTCGGACATATGGCAGCGCAGCATGCGGTGCTCCAGCTCGGGGTTCCATTCGGTCAGCGCCTGGCCATGGCATTTCAGAACGGCTTCGAGACGGGTCCATTCCTGCGCGAAGGCAAGCGGGCGCACTGCGGGCGGATTGCCGTTGATGCGTGCACAGGCTTGCGGGCCGAGGTAGTCGCGCACCACGGCCTGCCAGTCCTGCTGTGAGTCGGGATGATCTTCACTCCGCATCAGATCGATGCCGATCGCACCGCGCAGGCAGATCGCCGCCAGTGTCAAGCCAGGTTCGTGACTGATGGACAGGCCGATGCGCTGAGCGGGAAACGCGGGCAGCTTGATCTGTGGCGGCTGTCCGGGTACAGACAGGAGTTGAATCGCCTCGGGCGGTAGCGCAAGCAAAACAACCAATGCCTCATGTACCGCGATCCGGATACGTTGGCGGGAAAGTTCGCGCTGTGTCGTCATCGGTGTGGTCACGCCGATGACGATCAAGCCGTTCTGCTGTTGGCTGGCAGCCCGCAACAGATGTGCGGATCCCGGCCACGGGTGGACGGCGAGCAAGGGGCCAGCCATTCGTGCTGGCGCTCAGGCGCGCGCCGGTGCCGCCGGACAGCCGCGCCAGCTGGTTGCGGCCGGGATGAATTCGCCCTTCATGACCAGCGTGAGCGCGCCCAGTTGCGCATTGTCCGCCACCACCGCGCTGTACAGTACCGCGCTGCGCGGTCCCATGTAGACGCGGCTGCCGATGCTGACATGGTCGATTTTCATCACCCGGTCTTCGAACAGATGGGTTTGCGGGCAGGATAGGGCATTGAGTTCGCTGTAATCTCCGATGGTCACGCAGTCGAATTCCGTAATGTCGGTGGTATTGAGATACACACCGCGGCCGATCCGGCTTCCCAGTAAATTAAACGCCAGCGGCAGCCATGGCGTGCCGCGCAGGTAAATCAGCAGGTTCGGCACCGCAATGCCTTCATACAGATTGGTGACGGCTTCCGACAGCCAGACAAAGGGCGTCCACATCGGTACGCTGCATTTTTGGTAGCGCCGCAGCAGCAGCCATTTGAGCAGTGCCACGAAAATGAAGGTGCCTATCCCGTACAGCAAACCGGCCAATGTCAGCACCTGGATCACCGTACCCCATTCGCCGGCGCTGGCCAGCGGCATTACGTTAAGCACCATCGTATAGCCGACGGCGATCACGATCGCGTGCGGCGTGACGATGCGGCTTGCTTCGACCAGGGCGCGGCCGAGCCGGCGCCAGCGCGATGGATGGAAAGTGAGTTGTTCCGGGAAGCCTTGTACCTGTTCGCGCGCGGGCAGGTTGATCGGTGGCGAGCCGAGCCAGGTGTCGCCATCGCGCATCAGCGCGTTGTCCGGTGCGCGCGAATGGACCCCGATCAAGACATTTTCCGGCAGGATGGTGCCGTCCGGTATGTAGGCGCCATTGCCGACAAAACTGCGGCGCGAAATCACCGTTGGTTTCAAGCGCATCCAGCCGCCGTCGATCTGCTCGTCGCCCAGCAGCACCGCGTCGGCGATGAAGGTTTCATCGCCCAGCGTGAGCATGTCCGGCACCACGCCCAGCGCAGTCGAAATTTCGGCGTCGCGCCCGACCTTGGCGCCCAGCAGCCGGTACCAGAACGGCGCGAACACCGTCGCATACACGCCGTGCAGCACGCTCAGGCTGGATTCCTGGATCTGGTTGACCAGCCATTTGCTGCAATAGACGTTGCTATGCACCGGCCAGCTGCCCGCCTTCAGGCGTGGCAGCACGCTCCAGCGTATGCCGGCCGACAGCAGTGCAGTGCAGACGATCAGTACTGCGGTAGCCGGGAAAGCCAGTACGAAATATTTGACGAGCTGGAACCACATCTGGTTGCTTTGCAGCCACGGGAAACGATCGATATCGTCGAGCCAGTCGATCAGGATGAAGCTCGGAAACACCGGCATGAAGAACAGAATCGTGATCAGCAGCGCGCCAAAGATAAAGAACGCGGCCTCGCCCGCCAATCGGGTGCCGGAGACTGCCGGACGCGCCGGATTTGATGCCGCATCAAATGCGCCGATATCGCGCGCCGGCGATCCGCTCCAGATCCGGCCTGCCGGCACCGCCTGCGTCTCGCTCAATGCCGACTGGCCTTCCAGATGGCCGAAAGCGCCTATCCTGGTGTCGCCTTCCAGTACCGCATAGGAGCCGATGCTTGCTTCGCGTTCCACGGTGATAGCGCCGAGCCGCAGTTCGCCATGCTCGACGCGGGCGTTTTCAAAGTTGACCGCGTTGCCGACGCTGGTGCCAGCGCCGAGCTCCAGCAGATCGGGAGCGCGCAGCGTCATCGAGCCGATGATTACCTCGGGTCCGATTTTCGCGCCGAGCGCCCTGAGCCACCAAATGTAGAGCGACGATCCGCTCAGCAGATACGTTGGCGCCGATTCGATCATCCGGTCCGCCAGCCACCAGCGGTAATAGGTCAGTCCCCATAGCGGATAGCGGCCAGCCTTGAGGCGGCCGACGATCAGCCACTTGCCGGCAATCGCGAGTCCGAATTCAAACAAGGTCGCCAGCAAAAACACGCCGGCCGATGCGGTGATGGCAAGCGCCAGCGAGTCACCCGGGTCGCCGGTATAAAAATGATAAGTAAAGAACGGCGCCATCCACTGCATCATGCGCATCGCCACCAGCCATGGCACTGCGGCAATCTGCGCCGCGCCGCACCGCCAGCGCTTGAATGCCGACGGCGGATTCCAATCGAGGTCGACTACCGGCCCGGCTTCCGGTGTTTCGGCCAGTGCCGCAGCAATGCGGCCGATGACGCGATTCTGGTAGATGTCGCGCACCGTCACATGGACAAAGCGCGGGTCGGTGCGCAACGCGGAAGCCAGCCGTGCAGCGAACAGCGAGTGGCCGCCCAGGTCGCCAAAGAAATCCGCGCTACGGCGGATCGGCTGGCCGGGAAAAAGCATCGCCAGCGCCGCAAAAAGTGCTGCTTCAGCCGGGTTTTCCGGCTGGTCCGAATCCGCCGCATCGGCGCTGCAAACCGCAATCGGCTGGACTTTCAGCGTCTTGCGATCGATCTTGCCCGACGTCAGGCGCGGCATCTCGGTCAGCGGCACAAACTGGCCCGGCACCATATACGGCGGCAGGCACGCGCCGAGTGCGTGGCGCAACGTGGCTGCAGAAATCTCCGTATTGTTGTCGGCGACGATGAATGCGATCAGCTGGTCGATGCCGGCATCGTGCTGCAGTACCACCGCCACGGTGGCGACGCCGGGCTGGCGCGCCAGCACCGCTTCGATTTCGCCCAGCTCGACCCGAAAGCCGCGGATTTTCACCTGGTCGTCGGTGCGCCCGAGGCATTGCACGCGGCCGTCGGCTTCAATCCGCGCCAGGTCGCCGGTACGATACAGACGCCGGTCCGAGGTGCAGCAGGCCCACGGATTGGGCAGAAATTTCTCCGCGCTCAAGTCCGGCCGGCCCAGATAGCCGGCCGCTATGCCAGGCCCGGTGATGCACAGCTCGCCGGTTTCGCCGCGCGGCAAAATTGTTAGCGTATCGCTCGCCGCGTCGATGATCAGCATGCCGTAGTTCGGCAGCGGCCAGCCGATCGTCACTGCTTCATGCGCGTGCAGTTCGGCCAGGCTGGCTGAGACGGTGGCTTCGGTCGGGCCGTAGGTATTGAAGAGTTGGCGGCCGGGATGCGCCCAGCGCTCAACCAGGACTTGCGGACACATTTCGCCGCCGAGGTTGATCAGTCGCAGGCTCGGAATATCCTGGCTGAACAAGGCCAGCAGCGTCGGCACCGCATGCAGCACGGTGACATGGTTGTCGGCTAGCGCGCGCGGCAGCGCTTCAGGATCGGACGCCAGCTCCTTGGGTGCAATCCAAAGCGTCGCACCGACCAGGTAGCTGATCCAGATTTCCTCGAACGACATGTCGAAAGCGGTTGAAAAGCCCTGATACACATGGTCGCTTTCGCGCACGCCGAGCACTGCATTTTCGCTGCGCAGGAAATGGCAAATGCTGCCCTGGGTAATTTCGATGCCTTTCGGTTTCCCGGTCGAGCCGGAAGTGTAAATCACATACGCCGGGTGCTTCGGCAGCAGCGCCTCGTGCCGGTGCAGCAGCAGGTGCGGCGGCGCGCTCGGGTCCAGCAGGGTTTCGGCGGTCCACACGTTGCGCGCCTGCTGGCTGAGATTCGGAGCAAGTTGCTCGCAACTTACGATGCCGGCCGCATTCGCATCGTCAAGGCAGATTGCGATGCGTTCGGCTGGCGTGTCGGCGTCAAACGGCAGCCACGCAGCACCAGCCTTGGCAATGCCGGCCTGCATCACCAGCAGATCGATGCCACGCGGCAGCCACAGCCCGACCAGGTGGCCCGGGCGTACTCCGGCCTCGATCAGACGTGAGGCAACCCGTCCGGCACGCTCGTTGAGCTGATGATAGGTCAGCTGTTGTCCGCCGAAAATCAGCGCAGTCTGGTTTGGAACCCGTGCGGCGGTAGCTTCAAGCAGGTCGGCCAGAACTTCGTTTCGGATCAGTTCGGGTCGAATCGGTCCAAGCAAGATGTCGGGATGGGCAACTTCATGAAGAATTGGCGCAGCTGAAAGAGCGCTTGATTCGGAGATTTCGGCGAGCGAAGATGGCGTCATATAAGGTGGTGCACCAAACCAGTAATGATTCCCCGGCTGGTAAAGTAATTGAAAAACGGATCAGGCATTTCATGTGTGGACATGTAACCGCCGGATGCTCATTTGATGCAGGAATGCCCGTCCTGCTACGTTTTTGATATTGGTCCGAGCTCGTCATAAACGCGATGGCAGCAGGGTTGGTTGACAGGTTCCGTCGAAAACTTGTGAGGAGCTTGATGCCAATGCCGCTTCAAGCTCTTGCACCGCGCAGGCAACGTCATTGAATACTGATAGGTTGTTGTTTGATGCAGGGCATTTTGGTGAATCGGTTTATAGTGGCAGTTGTCTATTAGTAATCCGATTCCGATGACCCATGACAGTTACCGATCCCCAAACCCTTACTGCGCTGATTGAACCGCTGATTCAGGTCGGCCGCTCGATGCCACCAACCCAGTGGCCGTATCTGGCCAGCCTGATGCGGCTCAGCCTGGCGCTGGCGCTGGGCTTGCTGATCGGCCTGGAGCGCGAGCGCCGCGGCAAGGAAGCCGGCTTGCGCACTTTCGGCTTTACTGCGCTGCTGGGCGCAATGGGCGGCGCGTTAGGCGATGAATATGCCTATCTGATCCTGTTCCTAGTCGGATTGCTGACGGCTTTTCTGAACTTGCAGAGCTTGCGCGCCAACGAAACCGCCGAATTAACCACGTCCGCAGCGATGTTGATAACTTGTGTTGCCGGCATTTTGTGCGGCAAAGGTCATACTGCGACGCCGGCCTCGATCATCGTGATCGTGACTGCCCTGCTGGCATGGAAAGATCGGCTGGCCGGCTTCAGCCTCGGGCTGACCGAAAATGAAATGCGTTCGGCGCTGCTGCTGGGAATTCTTGCCATCGTGATATATCCGGCGCTGCCGCTGGGCGCCATCGGCCCCTGGAAACTGATCGAACCGCGCGCCGCCTGGGTTACCGTGATCCTGATTTCCGGCATCGGTTTCGTCAATTACGTGCTGTGGAAGTTGTACGGCGCGCGCGGCGTGGTGATGGCCGGATTCCTGGGCGGGCTGGTCAACAGCAGCGTGACCGTCAATGAACTGGCGTCACGGGTCAAGGAGAACGATAGCGTCAGCGTCAGCGCCGCCTATCGCGGGATTTTGCTGGCGACTGCCGCCATGCTCATTCGCAACGCCGGCTTGCTGCTGATGCTGGCACCCAGTGCCGCGCTATCGGCTTCGGTACCGTTCGCGCTGATGCTGGTGGTCACCGCCGGCTGGTTCTTCCTCGACCGCAATGCCATGCATTTGACTAACGACAAGCATGCAGCACCGGTCGATTTGCCGCTGCCTTTTTCACTTACCGCCGCATTGAAATACGGCTTGCTGTTTTTGATCCTGCATATTGCCGGCGTGGTGACGCAACAAAGCCTGGGCGAAATGGGTTTTTATGCAATCAGCCTGATCGGCGGCGTGGTTTCCAGCGCCAGTGCGGTGGCTGCTGCTGCCAGCCTGCTGACCAATGAATCGGTCTCGGTCCATGTCGCCTCGACGGGTGCGGTGATTGCGTCGCTGGCCAGCGTGGCATTCCACCTGCCGTTGGTGCTGCGGGCGCGCGACCGTGGCTTGACCTTGCGGCTGTCGCTGGCGACGCTGACCATTTCACTGGCCGGGATTGCCGGCGCCATCGCCGCCAGCCGCTTTCTGCCCGCACTGGTCGCCGAATTTCCGTGGCTGGCGCAGTTTTATTGATGCAGCGGCACATTGCTGAATCCGTGCTGGAAGTTGTACATGGGGCGGAGTTGCATTCTTCGCGCATCTTTCCTTAAAATCAGACGCATCGTCCTTCTCGCTTCGCATCCCTATGGCCCGACTTCCCCGACTCGTGATTCCGCAGCAGCCGCATCATATTTTGCAGCAAGGCAATAACCGGCAGCCGCTGTTTTGCGACAGCAGCGATTTTTCGGCTTTCCTGGGCTGGCTGCACGATGCTGCGCGTCAGTGTAAGGTGGCGATTCATGCGTATGTACTGACGGAAAATCAGGTGCGTCTGCTGGCTACGCCTGTCGATGAGGAGGGGTTGGGGCGCATGATGCAGTGGGTAGGGCGCCACTATGTGCCGTATTTCAACCGCCGGCATGGGCATGTCGGCACGCTGTGGCAGGGCCGCTTCAAGGCCTCGGTGATCGAAGCGCCGCGCTATCTGCTGCACTGTTACCGCTTTCTGGAAACCCATCCGGTGCGCACCGGCCTGGTGGCGACGGCGGCGCAATATCCGTGGTCGAGCTGTGCCCACCATGTCGGGATCGGGGTCAATCCACTGGTCACCGATCATCCGCTGTATTGGTCGCTGGGCAATACCCCTTTCGAGCGCGAGGCAGAATACAAGGCATTGCTGGAACAGTCATTGCCGCCGGAACAGGTCGCGATGCTGGATGCAGCACTGCTGAAAGGCTGGGTGCTGGGCGATGTGGCGTTCCAGCAGTCGCTGGAGCGTCAGGTGCACCGGCGCGTGACACCAGCCAAAAGAGGGCGGCCACGCAAGCAGGCTGGGGTTGCGCCGGCCAAACAGGTCCTTGATCCAGACAGATAGCGTGCGCGTAATAATACTGTCCAGACTGTCGGCCTTTAATTACTCTGTCCCCATTTAAATTAAATTTAAAAATAATATGAATTTAATTTTACTCCGACCCTAATTGTTGTTGTTGAATTTTTTATTGCGCTGCACTATTCTTCACGTTCAAACTCATCAAGCAGTGGAGAACGGCTATGCGCGCACAAGGTATGTACGATCCATCCAATGAACATGACGCCTGCGGCGTCGGTTTTATTGCCCA
>JBDSCZ010000317.1:0-5101 GCA_039920865.1 Burkholderiaceae bacterium | reverse complement strand
GGCGTTGCACAGGGTTAAAGTTTTGTCGTGGATTGCCGTTACCTGCGATACTTCGCTTGCGGGCAATTTGATGCCGGCAAGCAAATATCGATTAGTAGAAGCCATCCGGTGCAGGATCGGATGTATTGTAATCACTCCTTTTTTAAGAGAGCCTCATGTCTTCTTCAACGCAATCACTCTCCGCCGCAGGCAAGCACCCGAATCAGGCAGACACGAATGGCCGTAACGAGTTCCTGGCGTTTACGCTGGGACAGGAAGAGTACGGCATCGACATTCTTAAAGTACAGGAAATCCGCGGCTATGAAGTGGTGACCCGGATCGCCAATGCGCCCGATTTTCTAAAGGGTGTCATCAACCTGCGCGGCATCATCGTGCCGGTGGTTGACATGCGCATCAAATTCAAGCTGGGCACGCCGACCTATGACCAGTTTACGGTAGTCATCATCCTCAATATTGGCGGGCGCATCATGGGAATGGTGGTCGATAGCGTTTCCGACGTGATCACGCTGGCGCAAGAACAGATCAAGCCGGCGCCGGATATGGGAACCGCTTTCGATGGTGATTATTTGATCGGCCTGGGCACGGTCGATGAACGCATGCTGATCCTGGTGGATATCGATAAATTGATGTCTTCGGCCGAGATGGGCTTGGTCGAGAAAATCGCTGCGTAACGTTTGAGCGGACAAATTTTTACATCCCGCCCCATATTGCATTCAGTGCTGCCAGAGCCGCCAGTCCGGCGGTTTCGGTACGCAGCACACGTGGTCCCATCGAGAATGCAAGCGCACCTTGCGCGATCGCCAGATTTTCTTCCGTTTCGGTAAATCCGCCCTCCGGACCTATCATAAGTGCCAGTGCCTGCGGTGGATGATGGCGGGCCCAGTCGGACAGCGACTGTTCGGCGCGCGGACTGAGCAGAATGCGGTGGTGCAAGTCTTGTTGCGCGTTCCAGCTTTTGAAGTCGCACAGTGCGCCCAATTGGGCCAGGCGGTTGCGTCCGCTCTGCTCGCAAGCCGAGACGACGATGCCCTGCCAGTGCGCATGTTTCTTTTCGGAGCGTTCGCCGGACAGCCGCGTTACACAGCGCTGTGACGACAGCGGCTGGATTGCGGCTGCGCCCAGTTCGACCGCTTTTTCAATGATCCAGTCCATTTTCGATGATTCCGGCAATGCCTGCGCCAGTGTGATTGCATACGGCAGCTCGACATCGTGCGCGGTGTGCGCCTTGACTTCGGCGCTCACCTGCCGCTTTTCGATGCTGGTCAGGGTCGCGGTATATTCGCCGCCATCGCCGTTAAACAGAGTAATCGCCGTGCCGGGCGCCAGGCGCAGAACCTGGACGTGATGGGCTACGTTATCCGGCAGCACCAGTTGGGTACCGATAGCCAGTGGTTGCGAGCAATAAAATCGAGGCATGGTAAATCCAGTTAGGAGGAACCCCGATTTTAATTCGACACCCGTGTCTCTGGTAAAATACTTGGCTTCGCACTATGTACTGTATTACGCAAGTCTATGAGTACGTCCTTCCTGACCCATCGATATTCAAACAGACCAACATGATTTCCACGCTCCCAACTACCAAGATGGCCAATGCGATCCGCGCACTGGCAATGGATGCTGTCCAAAAAGCCAATTCCGGGCATCCCGGCATGCCGATGGGGATGGCTGACATCGCTGTCGCCTTGTGGGCGGGGCATTACCGCCACAATCCGGCCAATCCGCACTGGATCAACCGCGACCGTTTCGTGTTGTCGAACGGCCATGGTTCGTTGCTGCACTATGCGTTGCTGCACCTGACCGGCTACGATTTGTCGATGGAAGATCTCAAGAATTTCCGTCAGATGGATTCGAAGACGCCGGGCCATCCGGAAGTCCACGTCACGCCGGGCATCGAGACTACCACCGGCCCGCTCGGCCAAGGTCTGGCCAACGTGGTCGGCATGGCGCTGGCGGAGCGGCTGCTGGCGGCCGAATTCAATCAGCCCGGCTTTGCCGTGGTCGATCATCACTCCTATGTATTCCTCGGCGACGGCTGCCTGATGGAAGGCATTTCGCACGAAGTCTGTTCGCTGGCCGGCACCTTGCGCCTGAACAAGATCATCGCGCTATATGACGACAACGGCATCTCTATCGACGGCCATGTCGAAGGCTGGTTCCTGGACGACACCCCGAAACGCTTCGAAGCCTACGGCTGGAATGTGATTCCTGCGGTCGATGGTCACAATGTTGCGGCCGTGGATGCCGCGATTGCGCAAGCCAAGCTATCCGATAAGCCGACGCTGATCTGCTGCAAGAGCGTGATCGGCAAGGGCTCGCCGAACATGGAAGGCACCCACAATGTGCATGGCGCGCCCTTGGGCGACAAGGAAATCGCCGCGGTGCGCGAAACCCTGGACTGGCCGCATACGCCGTTCACAGTGCCGGCCGATGTCTATGCCGCCTGGGATGCAAAAGCGCAAGGCGCGCGCCTTGAAGCGCAATGGAATGACTTGTTCCAAGCCTACAGCGAGCGTTACCCGCAGCAAGCGGGCGAACTGGTGCGCCGCATGAAGGGCGAGTTGCCGGGCAATTTCGCTGAAGTCGTGAAAAGCTACATTGCCAGCTGCATCGACAAGAAAGAAACCATCGCCACCCGCAAGGCCAGCCAGAACGCGATTCAGGCCTATGCACAGGCCCTGCCCGAGTTCCTCGGCGGTTCGGCCGATCTGACCGGCTCGAATCTGACCAACTGGAAAGAGTGCGTCGCAGTGCGCGCCGACCAGCCCGGCAACCACATCAACTACGGCGTGCGCGAATTCGGCATGAGCGCAATGATGAACGGCATCGCGCTGCATGGCGGCTACATCCCTTTCGGCGCCACCTTCCTGACTTTTTCCGATTACAGCCGCAATGCGTTGCGGATGGCGGCGCTGATGAAAATCCGTTCGATCTTCGTGTTCACGCACGATTCGATCGGCCTCGGCGAAGACGGCCCGACCCACCAATCGGTCGAACACATCTCCAGCCTGCGCCTGATCCCGAACCTGGATAACTGGCGTCCTTGCGACACGGTCGAATCGGCAATGGCCTGGTCGCACGCAGTGACCCGCCGTCACGGCCCATCGACCCTGATTTTCTCGCGTCAAAACCTGCAATATCAGGAGCGCACGCCGGAACAGATCACCCACATCCATCGCGGCGGCTACGTACTGAAAGACGCGGCGGATGCGCAAGCGATCCTGATTGCGACCGGCTCTGAAATCGAACTGGCGATGCAGGCAGCGCAACAGCTGGCCCAGCAAGGCGTGCCGGTACGGGTGGTATCGATGCCGTGTACCGACGTGTTCGACCGTCAGGATTCGGCTTACAAAGCCAGCGTACTGACCCGAGGCCTGCCGCGGATCGCGATTGAGGCCGGCGTAACCGACTTCTGGTACAAATATGTAGGTCTTGAAGGTGCGGTGATTGGAATCGATACCTTCGGAGAGTCCGCTCCGGCGGGCGTGTTGTTCAAACATTTTGGTTTCACGGTCGAAAACGTCGTGTCCAAGGTAAAATTGGTTATTGCTTAATTGGCATTGATTGAGCAACATTGCTTAACCAGTATTGCCTAATTAACCTCGCTTAATTGACATAATTATTTAACATCGATCACTTAACTACGTTCTGGAGATAGTATGACTATTCGCGTCGCAATCAATGGCTACGGCCGCATCGGTCGCAACATCCTTCGTGCACATTACGAAGGCGGCAAGTTCAAGGAGCAAATCCAGATCGTTGCCATCAACGACCTCGGCAACGCAGAATCGAATGCGCATCTGACCCGTTACGACACTGCCCACGGCAAATTCCCGGGCACCGTCACGGTCGAAGGCGACACCATGATCGTCAACGGCGACCCGATCAAGGTCTTCGCCGAGCGCAATCCGGCCAACCTGCCTTGGGGCGAGTTGAACGTCGACGTCGTGCTGGAATGCACCGGCTTCTTCGCCACCAAGGAAAAAGCCTCGGCCCATCTGGCCGCCGGCGCGAAAAAGGTCATCATTTCGGCACCGGGCGGCAAGGACGTCGATGCCACCATCGTCTACGGCGTCAACCACGGCGTGCTGAAATCGACCGACACGGTGATTTCGAACGCTTCCTGCACCACCAACTGTTTGGCCCCGCTGGTCCAGCCTTTGCACGAGAAAATCGGCCTGGAAACCGGCCTGATGACCACCATCCATTCGTACACCAACGACCAGGTGCTGACCGACGTGATGCACGAAGACCTGCGCCGCGCCCGTTCCGCCACTCAGTCGATGATCCCGACCAAGACCGGCGCAGCCGCTGCGGTCGGCCTGGTGTTGCCGGAACTGAACGGCAAGCTGGACGGTTATTCGATCCGCGTTCCAACCATCAATGTGTCGATCGTCGACCTGTCGTTCATCGCGGCCCGCGACACCACGGTCGAGGAAGTCAATGCGATCATGAAAGAAGCGTCGGAAAGCGGTCCGTTGAAAGGCATTCTGGAATACAACACAGCACCGCTGGTTTCGGTCGATTTCAACCACAACCCGGCATCGAGCACCTTCGACGCGACACTGACCAAAGTATCCGGCCGTCTGGTCAAGGTATCGTCCTGGTACGACAACGAGTGGGGTTTCTCGAACCGCATGTTGGATACCACGATGGCGCTGATGTCTGCCAAGTAATTATTGCTTCGTTCAGCAATTAAAAGCGCCCCGCGAGTCGGGGCGTTTTGCTGTATGGAGAGTGTGTGAGCCAATGGAAATGGCAGGAGTATGCCGCGAAACACATTTTTTCCCGCACAGATTAATTGAGCTGTAAAAGATACAGCGGATGGTATGTTTTTAGTGCCGATTGAGAAAAGAGCACGCAGTCTGGCGTTGTGTTGTGTAATACGGCTACCAGCTTTGCGACCTAGCTGGGGTGGTTGGGCGGTTACTTACCTTTCTTGTTTCGCCAAGTAAAATAAGCCAAAGAATGCGACCGCAAGATGCAGCCCTTCGGGGTGGAGCAGGGAATTCGGACAGCATGCTGTCCGCCTGCGGAACGCCTTGCGCTTGCAAGCGCAAGCTCCTTATCCCGCCGCCAGCCGGGATAAAACGGGAAACGAAAA
>JBDSCZ010000316.1:0-3079 GCA_039920865.1 Burkholderiaceae bacterium | reverse complement strand
TCATCGTGGTGCCCGGCAAGCTGGTCAACATTGTTGCCTAACCCTATTGTGTTTCGGAAAAATCCATGACGACAGCTCGCCCTGCAATACTGAAGTACGCCCTTGGCCTGCTGGTCGCCGCGATGCTGTCCGCCTGCGGCTTCCATTTGCGCGGCGCCAGCGACATGGCAATGCCATTCAAGTCAATCTATCTTGGCTTTGCCGACACATCCACCTTGGGCAACTCGCTCAAGCGAAATATCCGGGGCGCCGGCAATACGGTGATTGCACCCGACGCCAAGGATGCGGAGGCGATTCTGGACGTGCTGTCCGAGACCCGGGACAAATCCGTGCTGTCGCTCAACAACCAGGGTCGGGTACGCGAATACACGCTGATTTATACGTTCAAATTCCGTGTCAGGGACGGCAAGGGTAAAGAGCTGCTGGCGCCCACCGAGATCCGGCTGGTGCGCGACATCAACTACGACGACTCGCAAACACTGGCCAAGGAAAGCGAAGAAGCTATGCTGTACCGCGACATGCAAAACGATCTGGTGGCGCAGATACTGCGGCGCTTGTCCGCCATCCCGAACCAGTCATGAAGGCATCCGATGCAGTTGCGACCTGAATGGCTGGATGCGCATTTGGCCAAGCCGCTGGCGCCGTTGTATGTAATTGCCAGCGACGAGCACTTGCTGGCGCTGGAGGCGGCAGACAAAATCCGCAAGGCGGCGCGTGCGCAGGGATTCTCGGAACGCGAAGTGCTGACCGTGGAGCGCAGCTTCAAGTGGGGCGAACTGCTGGCCGCCAGCCAGTCGCAATCGCTGTTCGGCGACAAAAAACTGATCGAGCTGCGGATTCCCACCGGCAAGCCGGGCAAGGATGGCGGCCAGGCGCTGCAGCAGTATGCGGCTGCCGTTGGCGGCCAGTCCGGCAGCATCGCCGGCGATAGCATCACCATCATCACGCTGCCCAAACTCGACTGGGCCACGCAAAAAGCTGCTTGGGTCAACGCCTTGCAGCAAGCCGCCATATATCTCGACATTCCATTAGTCGAGCGCGCGCAACTGCCGGGCTGGATCGGTATCCGTCTGGCAGCGCAGCAGCAAAGCACCGAGCGCCACAGCGTGGACTTCATCGCCGAGCGGGTGGAAGGCAATCTGCTCGCTGCCCATCAGGAAATATTGAAACTCGGCCTGCTGCATCCGCCCGGCAAATTGAGTTTCGAGCAAATTCAGGATGCGGTGCTCAATGTCGCGCGCTACGACGTCTTCAAGCTCAACGAAGCGATGCTAAGCGGCGATACGGTGCGGTTGGTGCGCATGGTGGAAGGACTGAAAGGCGAAGGCGAAGCGCTGCCGCTGGTATTGTGGGCGGTCAGCGAAGAAATCCGCACACTGCTCAAGCTGCAAGCGGGCATCGACTCCGGCCGTACACTGGGCCAGTTGCTCAAGGAATACCGGATCTGGGGTCCGCGTGAAAAGTTGATGCAGCCGGCGCTGCGGCGGCTGTCGCTGAAAACGCTGGAGGCCGCGCTGCAGGAAGCTGCGCAAGTCGATAAGATGATCAAAGGCTTGCGCGCCCCGGCATTTTGCGGCGACGCCTGGGATGCACTGCTGCAACTGGGATTGAAAGTGGCACGCGGTCATTGACTGACGCAGCTTGATTATGAAAAAAATACTGCATGCTTCTCTGGATAGCGCCCGCCCTCTCTCCCGGCCTCTCTCCCACCAGTGGGAGAGAGGAGAAAAGCCCCCTCTCCCGCTTGCGGGAGAGGGCTGGAAAGAAAGCTGGAAAACGGGGCTTCAAATAGTCGCTACTTGGCCCTGACAGATTAAGCAAATACAAAATCGTCGGATTGTGCACCTGGTTCGAGTCTTTCGTGGATCAGTGCGTAACGTCAGTTGTTTAGAAAACGCATCAAGACAAAAAGAGATCATGGACATCAAACAATACATGCACGACCTCGGCCAGAAGGCCCGCAGCGCTTCCCGCGCGATGGCCAAAGCCGATACTGCCGCTAAAAATCAAGCGCTGCTGACAATTGCTGCCGCCATCCGGCGCGATGCTGCATTGCTGCGCGCCGCCAACGAACAGGATATGGCGGCGGCACGCGCCAGTGGACTGACCGATGCGATGCTGGACCGCCTGACCTTGTCCGAGCAGGCGATTGCCACCATGGCCGAAGGGCTGGAACAGATCGTCGCGTTGTCCGACCCGATCGGCGAAATCTCTAACCTGAAATTCCGCCCGAGCGGAATCCAGGTCGGCCAGATGCGGGTGCCACTGGGCGTGATCGGCATCATCTACGAGGCGCGCCCGAACGTGACGGTGGACGCGGCCGGCTTGTGCATCAAGAGCGGCAATGCGACCATCCTGCGCGGCGGCTCGGAAGCGATCCACTGCAACCAGGCGCTGGCAAAAATCGTCCAGGATGGGCTGGCTGCGGCCGGACTGCCGCAGGATGCAGTGCAAATCGTCGAAACCACCGACCGCGCGGCAGTCGGCGAACTGATCACCATGCCGCAATATGTGGACGTGATCGTGCCGCGCGGCGGCAAAGGCTTGATCGAGCGCCTGATGCGCGAATCCCGGGTGCCGATGATCAAGCATCTGGACGGCATCTGCCACGTGTATATCGACGATCGCGCCGATCTGGCCAAGGCAGCGGCGATTGCCTTCAATGCCAAATGCCACCGTTACGGCACCTGCAACACGATGGAAACGCTGCTGGTGGCGCGCAGCATCGCACCGGTGGTATTGCCAAAATTAGCCGCGCTGTTTGCCGGCAAGGAAGTTGAATTGCGCGCTGACGATGCCGCCCGCCAGATTCTGGCCGACTGCAATTATCCGCACCTGACCGCTGCAGTGGCAGAAGATTGGGAAACCGAATACCTGGCACCAATTTTGGCGGTCAAGATCGTCGACGACATGGATCACGCCATTGAACATATCAACACCTATTCGTCGAAGCACACCGACGCCATCATCACCGAGGATTATTCGCGCGCGATGCGCTTCCTGCGCGAAGTCGATTCGGCCTCGGTGATGGTCAACGCCTCGACCCGCTTTGCCGACGGTTTTGAATACGGACTGGGTG
>JBDSCZ010000315.1:0-5154 GCA_039920865.1 Burkholderiaceae bacterium | reverse complement strand
GTCGACCGCGCCGCCCTGCAGCGCAACGGTGGAGGCGTCGCCCGACGCCAGCGGCACGATTTGCAAATCGATGCCGCGCTTCCTGGCCAGCTCTCGGCTCTGGATCACTTCCAGCTCCCAACTGACGGTGCCGAATTCCAGCACGCCGACCCGCAACGGCGCTAATGGTGGATTAGGCTGCGGATTCGGTTGTGCATGCGCGCCCAGCACCGTCAGCGCCAGCAGCGATGCGACCAGGATGCGGATCATAAAACGGGTGGACATGGCGCTGCTCCTTGCAAGGTGTGATGTCTTAGCGCTCTCCCGCAAGCGGGCGAGGGCGCTTTTCTCCTCTCTCCCACTAATGGGAGAGAGGCCGGGAGAGAGGGTGCTCGCGCTCCAGAGAAGCCCGCAGTATTTTTTTGACATAATGAAATTGCGTAATATCAGTCATTAAGTTAAGCGGATTTGATCAAGCCGCGCTGCGGGTCGTATCCGACTGCGGCGATCAGGTAAAAGACCACGGTGCTTGCCGCCACCACCGCCAGCGAAGTCGCTTCGATCTGGCCGTACAGGCTAAAGCGCACTGCTTCGATCGCATGGGTAAACGGATTGAAGCGGGTCAAAAAGTAAATCCATTGCGCGCCCGATTCCTGCATTTTCCAGAGCGGATACAGCGCGGTTGACAGGAAGAACATAGGGAAGATCACGAAGTTCATGGTGCCGGCGAAATTCTCCAGTTGCTTGATGTAGACCGACAGCATCAGGCCGAAGGCGGACAGCATCAGTGCGCCGAGCGCCACCACCGGCATCGCGATGGCGATTTGCCGCAGGCTCAGGTCGATGCCGAACAGCAGCGCCAGCACGAAGAAAGCCAGCGCCTGCAGCACCGACAGGAAAGTGGTGCCGAGCAGCTTGCAGCCGAGCAGATAGGCGCGCGGCAACGGTGCAGTCAGCAACAGCCGCATCACGCCCATTTCGCGGTCATACACCATCGCCAGCGACGATTGCATGCCGTTGAACAGACAGACCATCATTACCAGACCGGGCACCATATAGACCCGGTATTCGACGTACGTATCGTAGGGCGGCAGGATCGCCACCCCGAACACGTTCTGGAATCCGGCCGCAAACACTACCAGCCACAAGGCCGGGCGCACCAGCGACGAAACGAGTCGTCCCGGCTGGCGCAGAAATTTGTGGATTTCGCGGCCGGCGACTGCCCGCAAGGCCAGCAACGCGTGCGCGGTTCTCATTTTTTGCCGCCGGTTGCACTGTCGCTTAACTTACAAGGCGATTCTTTCTGGTCGGCACCCAAGGTGTCCAGATTATTGCTGGGGTGCAAAAAACCGTCGAACGGCGCGACCCCGGCAATGCCGCCACCGATGCCGCCGTGTGCCAGAAACACCGGTTGCCGCAATTGCTGATCCCACCGCCGAAACGACAGGCGCGCGCCCTTGAAGCCGTCCAGCACCAGGTCCGGGCTGCGCAACGCGTTCCTGTGCTGGCGCGCATCCGGTAATTTGAGCGCGACATCGATAATGGCCTTGGTGGCAATCCATGCGGCCCAATCGGCACCCGCCATCGGCCGGTTGGCGATTTTCTTGAAGCGCCGCGACAATTGCGGCGCACCATAGCGCTCCCATGAAGTTTGCCAGGCTTCGGCCACCAGTCCGGCGCTACCGACTACCGGGCGCGGCAGATTGGTGCGGTACGGCACATCGCGCGCAAATTCGCCGTCGGCATCCACCACCCACACCGCATCGGCATCGATGCCGGCGGTCAGCAAGGCCACATTGCCCAGATCGCGCTCGCGCGGGTCATTCGACAGTTTGAAATTTTTATCGGCGACTACTTTGATGCCGTAGCGCTTGATCGCCTGCCGGACAGCGGCGATGCGGGGTGCATCGGCCGCTGTGGTGCTGGTCAGCAGCAAGATTTTGGTCCATTTGTGCGCAGTCAGGAATTGCGCGGTCGCGTCCGCCATAATTGCGTCGTCCGGCAGCGTATGGAACAGGTTCGCGCTGCAGGCGGCACGGCGCAGGCTGTCCTCCGGCGCAGATACATTGAAGAGTAATACATCGGTGCTCTGCAGCGCTTTGCTCAGCTGCGCCGCAGCAGCACCCGGCAGGTCGAGCAGGAAATGCCGGACGCCTTTTTGCGCCATTGCCACGATCTGCGTTTTGGCTTGTTGCACGGTATCGAGCTGCACCTCCTGCAACGCGATTTTGATACCCGCATTGGCGAGTTGAAACTCCGATTCGGCGATGGCGACCTCGGCGCCCGCCTTGGGCCGGCCCAGAGGATGGCCGGGGAAGCTTTTTTCCAGCCGCTTCGATGCATAACGCGCATCGTCCGGCGCATACACGACGCCAATCGTCAGATCGCGCGCTTGCGTTGCACAGCTGGCGCCGGCCAGCAGCGTGCAGGCCAACACGCTGCGCCAGGTTTTAGGCCTGATCTTGGCTTTAATCATCGATTACCACGCTATGCGGTACCCGGCCGGCTTTCACCGTTTTTACTGCACGGCCTCGGGCCACATCGACTATCGAGACATCGTCCGACAGGCCGTTGGCGACATACAGCGTCGCATTGTCGCGCGACAGTGCCAAACCCCAGGCGCGCTTGCCAACCAGGATCAGGTTCTTTACCTTCCGGCTCGCCACATCGACCACCGCCACATGGTTGGCCTTGCCCAATGCCACGTAGGCGGTCTTGCCATCGGCAGCCATCACCATTCCGACCGGAGTGACATCATCGGCGCGAAAACCCTTGGGCTGAAACTTGACGCTGCCTTTGACTCTATAGTCGGCAGTACTGATGATGCTTACCGCGGCGCCCAGCTCGCAGGTGACCCACAGCTCCTTGCCGTCCGGGGTCAGCGCGAAGCGGCGCGGCCGCTTGCCGACCGCGATATTCTTGATGATCTTGCCGCTGGCAATATCGATCACATGCACCAGGCTGGCCACTTCGGAGGTTGCATACAGGGTCTTGCCGTCCGGCGTCACCAGCACGCCTTCCGGCTCTTCGCCGACCTTGATTTCGCCCAGCACTTTTTTGCTGGCAAGATCCACCGTGACGATGCTGGCCTCGTCTTCGTTCGAGAAATAGAGTTTCTTGCCGTCTTTCGAGAGGTCGAATATTTCGGCGCCCTCTTGCAGCGGGATCTTGTCGACCACTTTCTTGCTGGCGACATCGATCACGACCGCACTGCCATCGTCGCCGCACAGGACGATCAGGCGCAAGCGATCCGGTGTCAATTGCATGTGGCGCGGGCGCTTGCAGGCCTTGATGGTGGCGATCTGTTGCTGGGTCTTGCCGTCCAGCACGGTGACGATATTGTCCTTTTCGCTGGAGATGAATACCGCTCCGGTCTGCCTGGCCGCAGCAGGCGCGGCAAACAGGATGGCAATCGCCACAGTCATTGCACAGGCCGGCAGAAATTTTTCTATTCTTAATTTCATATTGTCATGTCTCCCGTTGTGTATTTTTATGGATCCATTCATGCGGTCAGGCGTAAGAAGGCATCGGTCAATGTCGCGCACTCCTGGTTGACAAGCAGTTGCGCCGGGAGTCCGTCGAATTGCACCCGGCCCTTGGCCAGCACGATGATGCGGTCCGCGCTGTCGGCCTCATCGACCAGGTGGGTGGCCCACAGCACCGCCATATTCTGCTCCTTGCACAGCGCCTTGACGTCGGCAATGATCTGCATGCGCGAAGCCGGGTCGATGCCGACAGTGGCTTCGTCCATCAATAGCAATTTGGGGCGCGTCATCAGCGCGCGCGCCAGTTCCACCTTGCGCCGGTTGCCGCCGGACAGGACCCGGGCGCTATCTTGCGCACGCTCCGACAGGCCGAAACGCGCCAGGCAGGCGGCGATGCGCTGCTTCGATTCACGCCGTGCGATGCCGTGCAAGTCAGCCTGAAACTGCAGATTGGCGGTGACGCTCAGGTCCAGATCCAGGGCCGGTTGCTGGAATACGATGCCCAGTTGCGCCAAGGCCGCAATCGGCGTTTTGCCGATATCTGCGCCGCAAATGACAGCGCTGCCGGCGTCGGCGATGAAGAGTCCTGAAAGTATTTGAAACAGCGTGGTCTTGCCGGCGCCGTTGGGACCCAGCAGCGCCAGGAATTCTCCTGCGCCAACCTGCAGGCTGACGTTATCCAGCGCCTTGCGCTGGCCGAACGATTTGCAGATGGAAGTCACGCGCAAGGTCAAGTCATATCCCCGGTTATGGTTGTCAAGTGTGTCCCTGCTGCTCCAGGCCAGCGCATTCATCATCGGTGAATAAGCGCGAACGCGTCAGAAAGCGTTTTCCTGAGCCGTTTTCCAGCGAAAACATGCCGCCATTGCCGCTCACCACATCGATTATAAGTTGGGTGTGCTTCCAGTATTCGAACTGTTCAGACCCCATATAGAACGGGGTGCCATCGATGTCGCCCAAATGGACATCGGTATTGCTAATCTCGAATTCCCCGATCGCATAGCACATCGGGGAACTGCCGTCACAGCAGCCGCCGGATTGAAAAAACATCAGCGGCCCGTGTTTCTGCTGTAGCGTCTGCAGCAAATCCAGCGTCGCCTGGGTTGCCGTCACGCGTGAAACTGTGTGCGCCATAGTTCAACTCCTTAAATGCAGCGCGCCTTGCCAAGGCAAGGCGCGCTTAGGATGCCAAGGATTAAACGACCTCAGGGCTTAAAAGAAGCCGAGCGCTTTCGGGCTGTAGCTGACCAGCAGGTTTTTGGTCTGCTGGTAGTGATCCAGCATCATCTTGTGGTTTTCGCGACCGAAACCGGACTGTTTGTAACCGCCGAACGCGGCATGTGCCGGGTACAAATGGTAGCAATTGGTCCATACACGGCCAGCCTGAATTGCGCGGCCGACGCGGAATGCACGTGAGCCGTCGCGGGTCCACAAGCCAGCGCCCAAACCATACAAGGTGTCATTGGCGATTTGCAGCGCTTCTGCCTCGTCCTTGAAAGTAGTCACTGAGACCACCGGGCCAAAAATTTCTTCCTGGAAGATGCGCATCTTGTTATTGCCGTGGAATATCGTCGGCTTGATGTAATAGCCGCCGGCCAGATCGCCATCCAGATTGCAACGCTCGCCGCCGATCAACTTGTCGGCACCTTCCTGAGTGCCGATGTCCATGTAGGACATGATTTTGTCCAAC
>JBDSCZ010000314.1:0-1952 GCA_039920865.1 Burkholderiaceae bacterium | reverse complement strand
CGTCGTCCCCGCGAAGGCGGGGATCCATACACCGGTGATTCAGCGTGCGATGTATGGTTTCCCGCCTTCGCGGGAATGACAATATTGTGAATTCCGCTCTTAGTCTGAGGTTGGTAGCTAATCAAGTCATTTTATGCAATTTATCGGATTGCAAGCCTTGTTCGTGTCTTCGTGGACAATGTTTTCAGCCGGCCGGAAAATACAGCACCAGCGCATGCAGGGTGATGCCGATCAGGCCACCTACGACGGTGCCGTTGATGCGGATGAATTGCAGGTCGCTGCCGACGCTCTGTTCCAGTTCGCGCACCAGTTCGCTGTCTTCCCATTGCTTGACGGTGTTGGCGATGTGCAGCGCGATGGTGTCGCGCAAATCGCCGGCCAGGCCGCGCGCGGCATCGGCCATGTGATCGTTGATCGAGTCGCGCAGCGCCGGGTTATCTTCCAGCCACTGTCCCATATTGCGCGCGCCGGCAGCGATTTTTGCGCGCAGCGAAGAACTGTCCTTTGCCAAGTCGTCGCGCAGCCATGTCTTGAGCTGGCCCCACAGGCCGTCGATATACTGCGCCGCTTCGGGCGAGTCCAGCAACTGCTGCTTCCAGTGGTCGATTTTCTGATGCAGCGCCGGATCGTTTTTCATCCGCTCCAGGAATTCAGCCACCACTTCATCGAATTGTTGCCGGCGCGGATGGGCCGGATCGTCGCCGATGTCATGCAGCCAGCCATTGATGCTGTTGACCAGCGAGGTGGCAATTTTTTGGCTGAACTCTTCAGGGTCGGCGACCATGCCCAGCATTTGCATCAGGCTCGGATATTCGCGCCCCGCCACTTCGATAATCATGCCCGCCAGCGCCTTTTGCGAAGCGGGGTCATCCAGCGTCGTCGCCAGTTTGCGCAGCGCTTGATTGAGCAGCATCTGATGCCGGTTGTCTTCGGTCAGGATGTCGAGCAAGTGGCCAATCTCTTTGCCCAAATCCAGTTGCTGCAAGCGCTGTTGCACCACGGTGCGCAATGCCCGCTGCACCCGCGCGTCATCGATGAAGTCAAGGCCGTTGAGTACCATCGCCAGCGCCTTGCCGGCAAACAGATCGGCATTGTTGCCGGCGTTGAGCCAGCCGGCAATTTTCTGGGCCGGATTGAAACCGCGGATTTTTTCCACCAGTGTGTCGGTAGCCAGAAATTTATCGCGTACAAAAACTGCCAGGTTGTCTGCGATGCGCACCTTGTTGCGCGGGATGATCGCGGTATGCGGAATCGGCAAGCCCAGCGGACGCTTGAACAAAGCCACCACCGCAAACCAGTCCGCCAGCGCACCGATCATCGCCGCCTCCGCAAACGCGGCGACCCAACCCCACAGCCCCAGACCCAGCTGCAAGCGCGCCAGAATAAAAAGCACGGTGACGCCCGCCAGCAGTGCGGTCGCCAACAACTTCATCTTGCGCAATTGTTGATGTTTGTCGATTCGATTCGTGGGCTTCATAGTGATATGCGTGAATTGTCTGGCGGACACGCATTTTACTGCACTGCACCTGTGCTGCAATGGCCTGGCGGTAGATTTATGGATGCAGTAAAAGTTATCCACAAATATTGTGGATAACTCTGTGCGCAAGCTACCCTCAAATTGGCCAAGTCATTGATGCGGAAGGCTTTTGTAGCGATGCGGAATTCGCATGCATGGACTTTCAAGTAGCAGCGAACCGGCGCCGACCAGGAAACTCTCGATTCGGACGCCACATACGGAAAAGGAAAAACCACAGGTATGGCGTCATATCGGCATTTGTCGATTGCGCGCCTTGACAAAACTGCTGCGTCTCCCGATGATCGCAGTCTTCAGGTGCCCATCGCCGCAACGCGCAGGGAGAATCGGGAAGGCGGTGCAATTCCGCCACGTGCCCAACGCTGTAAGGAGGATGACCCAGACACAATGCCACTGGCGGATGCCGGGAAGGCGTCGG
>JBDSCZ010000313.1:0-3957 GCA_039920865.1 Burkholderiaceae bacterium | reverse complement strand
AACTGGCGCTGTTGCTGCAACGGATCGCCGACGGCACCATTTCCAACAAAATCGCGAAGGAAGTGTTCGCGGCGATGTGGGAAGCCGGCTCTGACCACGACGACAGCGCCGACCGCATCATCGAAGCCAAAGGCCTGAAGCAGATTTCCGACAGCGGCGCGCTGGAAACCATCATCGACGCAGTGATGGCCGACAACGCCAAACTGGTCGAAGACTTCCGCGCCGGTAAGGAAAAAGCCTTCAACGCGCTGATCGGCCAGGCGATGAAAGCCTCCAAGGGCCAAGCCAACCCGGCCCAGGTGACTGAGTTGCTGAAGCAGAAACTGGCAGGATAAGGAAATAGGCAGGGGTATAAGCTGAAATGATTAGAAACCCGCATGTGTTATGCGGGTTATTTTTTATACGTGGCTGAGTATGTTTTTCCGCCTTGCGGGGTGCTGGTGTACCCGGATGATGGAAGTCGACCAGAAATGGTCGATCGCACTTTCCTCTACAAAGCAGGCGTTAGAACATCACTCGGCTCTCTGCCGCCAACACAACGTCGAAGCTTGCCGAGCAGTCGTGTCTCGCGTAAAACTGGTTGCGTGGTTTGTCGGTTTTGTTATTACTGTTACGAACATACCCAGTGGGCCGCAAAGCTAATCCGCATACGGCTCCCCGTCTGATCAGCAAAAACCATGCTATACCGAAGTGGCCATGTTAAATTGGTAATTTACGGCGTTAGAACTTAAGACACATCATGGTGAAAGCAACACATCTCGAAAGATTAAATAAGCATGCTCGCTCAGGGTATTGGTCACTTATCTTTTGGATTCCTATGCTCATAGTTGCTGGCATGGGCTTTGACGCACCTAATTCCGGTAGCTGGCCGTGGCTGTTCTTGCTAATCGTGTTGGTTATTCCGTTTTCGGTTTTCTTGGGCCCATCCGTTGCACGTAAGGCACTTAGCCGCGGTAAGGTAAAAATGGCTTTCACAATAGTGATCCTCCCGCAGGCGCTCATACTGGCGCCAATGCTTTTAGCACTATTGTGGTCCATGCTTTACGCACTCTTTGCTACAGGTGGCCTCTGGAAACTCTGACGTGCCCTAAGACCGTAAGCCGCACCCAGTAAGGCCATAAGCCGCACCCAGTAGGGCGTCAATAAGCGGAGCCCTTGCAGGGCGCATATCCGCCTGCAAGCGGATACCGTTCGCAGGCGTGGGGCAGTGCCCCACGAAACCCCTGCTACACCATTGCGCCGCATGACTATTCCCGATAATCCGTATCGTCTTCATCGCCGCCAGCCCAATTTGCAGGATAAACGCCTTGCCCTACCAACAGGTCAAACGTTGAATACGGCCAGTCGATTACCTTGCGCACCAGGCCATGCTTGAGCGGATTGATATGGACATAATCCATGTGCGCAGCAAAATCTCGGTCGTCGCGAATCAGGTGTTCCCAATAACGGCGCTGCCAGATGCCGCGTTCGCCACGTCGCACACGCACAGCCGAGCGCCATTCTGTGCGGGGCAGGGATTTGGAGAAGCGGGTTTTTATCAAACGCCAACACACCGCAAAATCTGCATCGCCCATCGGCAATTCAATCACGCAATGCAGATGATCCGGCATCACGACCCATGCATGGATGGTGAAAGGATGTGCAAATCGCACCACGCGCACCGCATTGCGCAGAAGATCGATATGGCGCACCAGCAGATCGTTGCCGGATCGCTGCAGCAGATTGAGCGTAAATAAGTAAGTGCCGCCCGGATGCCAGGCGCGTCGGTAATTGGGCATTGTAAGAATTTAGCATAGGCAACATGCGGCGCAATGCGCTACGCTTATTGACGCCCTACGAAAGCTGCACAATGACAGGCTTGACCTTGGCCGCGGCCTGTTTCGCATGGCGGCGCGCGGTTTCCACTTCGTCGGCGGTGGCCAGTGCGACTCCATCCGGCGCCGCTCGAACGGTATAGGCAAAAATACGATGGTTACCGCAGTGTTTTACTGCCTGCCAGAAAATACACGCTGATGTATATTTAAAGACTGAAATTGACGCACAGCCACGGCTTAGCGCGCCGACGCCCCGGGCGCGACGATTGCGCGGTAACGCTTCATCTCGGCATCGAAGCGCAGATTGAGTTGCACGATTTCGGCTTCAATCTGCCTGATGCCCTGTTGCCCGTTGTTGATGGTGTGCTGTGCGATATCGATCCGGTCGCGCAGCGCGGGCGATATATCCTTGCTCCGCTGCGGCCCGGGCTCGGCTTGCGCCCGTTGCAGGCGCTGCTGCGCTGCAGCGATGGCCGCCGCCGCTTGACTGATTTGCTCCTGCAGCAGCGCGACCGCACGGGTACGGGCAGCTTCCAGATGACTTTCTGTAGGATACGCCAGCAGCAGACGACGGTCGCTCTGTCGCAGCGCGGCCGCGGCTGCCTCGTCGGCGCGGCGCCGCTCTTCTTCCAGCAGCCTTTGCTGCTTTTGCTGGACCGTAAGCGGCGCCGGATGATCGCGCCGCAGCATGCCGTCGCCGCGCAGTTCCCGCATCGGCTGGCTGGCGCATTCGGCTTGCGGCCGGTCGCCCGTATAGGTGCGCCCCGCTGCATCCCTGCAGACAAAGATCTGCGCCTGCACCAACCCGGCGACCAGCATCATGCCGGTGCCGCAGAGCAGTCTTGCGGCAAGCTTCATTGCAGCCCTGTTCATCTCATACTCCGTAGCGCTGCCGGTAAGCGGCCACCGCGTCCGCATATTGCGCCAGTTGCGGATTGGCGCCAGCAGCCGAAATATATTCCAGCAAGTCATCCAGGTTGCCAATCGAGATCACCGGCATCCGATAGTTGCTGCTGACTTCCTGTACCGCCGAGTGCGCGGAAAGCGCATCGTCGCTGCCGCTGCGCTCCATCCGGTCGAGCGCGATCAGCACCGCGCAGGGCAGCGCGCCGGCGGCGCGGATCAGTTCGACCGATTCGCGCACCGACGTGCCGGCTGAAATCACATCATCGATGATCACCACCCGCCCCTGCAGCTTGGCGCCGACGATGCTGCCGCCCTCGCCGTGGTCCTTGGCTTCCTTGCGGTTATAGGCGAACGGCACGTTGCGGCCTTTTTTGGCCAGCGCCACCGCAGTCGCCGAAGCCAGCGTGATCCCTTTGTAGGCCGGGCCGTACAGCATGTCGAATTCGAGCCCGGAATCGAGCAGCGTCTGCGCATAGAATTCGGCCAGCTGGCCCAGCGTCTGTCCATAATTGAACAGGCCGGCATTGAAGAAATACGGCGAGTTGCGGCCGGCCTTGGTGACGAAATGACCGAATTGCAGCACTCCGGCATCGACCGAAAATGCGATGAATTGTTGACGTAAGTTGTTCAAAATATCCCCAGCAGCTGTGATCCGACAAAAAAATCAGTGATTAACTGGTGTTACACAGGTTCATTACAGCAAAAAACATTGGCCACGAAAGACACTAAAATCACAAACAACGCGTACATTCACATGAATTTTATTTAATCATGAAATAGCTGCATTGGTGCGCATGGCGCACGCTACTTAAATCAATGACCTTGTGTTTGTTTCGTGCGCTTCGTGTTTTTCGTGGACATTTTTTACCTTTGAGTAACATCAATGATTAACTAAACAGGACGCTATTTTAAAGCCATCGCAGCCGATTGCCAGCGCAATCCAATCCGGTGCTGGCCGCAGGATTGCGGTGTTTCGGTTATCCTGCGGGCTGATCAATCACCTTGCCTGCACATCTATGCCGACCATCATTTCCGCCAATCTCAACGGCATCCGCTCCGCCAGCAAAAAAGGTTTCTTCGACTGGATGCAAAAACAGGACGCCGATTTCATCTGCGTCCAGGAACTCAAGGCGCAAGCCGCCGACATGAGCCCCGAGATGCTGACGCCGGCCGGCTATCACGGCAACTTCCATTACGCGCAAAAGAAAGGCTATTCCGGCACCGGCATCTACAGCAA
>JBDSCZ010000312.1:0-16752 GCA_039920865.1 Burkholderiaceae bacterium | reverse complement strand
AAGCCGTCGGTGGTTTCGCGCATGATCAGCAGGCGCTGCCGGGCGACCGGTCCGAGCGGGCCCTGATACAGCAACAGGCAGGCCGACGCTTGCACGCCGCGCCCGACCCGGCCGCGCAACTGGTGCAATTGCGACAGGCCGAAGCGTTCCGCGTGTTCGATCACCATCAGCGACGCATTCGGCACGTCGACCCCGACTTCGATCACGGTGGTGGCGACCAGCACTTGGGTTTCATTGCGGATGAAGGCGTCCATCACTGCCTGCTTTTCGGCCGGCTTCATGCGGCCGTGCACCAGGCCGACGTTCAAGGTCGGCAAAGCCTCGACCAGCGTGGCGTGGGTGTCGGTGGCTGTTTGCAGTTCCAGCGTTTCGGATTCCTCGATCAGCGGGCAGACCCAATACACTTGCCTTCCTTCCAGCGCGGCGGCGTGGATGCGAGCGATCACTTCGTCGCGCCGGTTCTGGTCGATCGCGCGGGTGACGATCGGCGTGCGTCCAGGCGGCAGTTCGTCAATGACCGAGACCTCCAGGTCGGCGTAATAGGTCATCGCCAGTGTGCGCGGGATCGGCGTGGCCGACATCATCAACTGGTGCGGCAGCGCCGGGCTGGCGCCTTCTTTCCCATCCGGCAGTGCCGATGATGCGATGGTTCCCTTGTTGCGTAGCGTCAGGCGCTGGCCGACGCCGAAACGGTGCTGCTCATCGATGATCACCAGTCCCAGGTTGCAAAACTGCACGGTGTCCTGCAGCAGCGCGTGGGTGCCGACCACCAGTTGCGCGGCACCCGATTCGATCAGTGCCTTGGCCTCGGCTTTTTCCTTTTTCTTCAGGCTGCCGGTCAGCCAGGCGACGGTGACGCCGAGCGGCTCCATCCAGCCGGCCAGTTTGCGGAAATGCTGTTCGGCCAGAATTTCGGTCGGCGCCATCAGCGCGGCCTGATAGCCGCTGTCGATCGCCTGCGCGGCGGCCAGCGCGGCGACCACGGTCTTGCCGCTGCCGACGTCGCCTTGCAGCAGGCGTTGCATCGGGAACGCGGCGCGCAGATCGGTGCGGATTTCGGCCAGCACCTTTTGCTGCGCGCCGGTCAGCGCGAACGGCAGCGCCATCAGGAACGCATTCGACAGCGGGCCGACGGTATCGAGTTTGGGCGCGCCTATCGAACGACGCGCCGCCTGCGCCCGTTTCATTGACAACTGCTGCGCCAGCAATTCGTCGAATTTCATCCGCTCCCATGCCGGATGGGTGCGCTCGGTCAGCGTGTATTGATCGATATCGTGCGGCGGATTGTGCAGCAGTTGGATCGCCGATTCGAACTCCATCAATTCCAGCCGTTGCCGCCATAGCGGTGACAAGGTGTCGCGCCATTGCACCCGATTCAACGCTTCGTTGATCGCCTTGCGCAGCAGCGCTTGCGGCAGACCTTCACCGGCCGGATAGATCGGCGTCAGCGCCTGCGCCAGTGGTGCGCCGGCGGTGATGAGCTTGAAGGCCGGATGCACCATTTCCGGGCCGAAGAAGCCGTGCCTGACTTCGCCGCGGGCCCGGATGCGGCGGCCGACTGCCATTTGTTTCTGTTGGCTGCCGTAAAAATTGATGAAGCGCATCACCAGCTGATGCCCGCTGTCGTCGGCAATGGTCACCATCAGTTGCTTGCGCGGCTTGAGCTGCACATCGCAGCCGGTGATGATGCCTTCCACCTGTGCCGGATGGCCAAAGAGTGCGGTCGCTTCCAGGATAGGGACGATCTCGGTTTCGTCTTCGTAGCGTGCCGGCAGGTGCAGCACAAAATCCATACCGCAGCGCAGGCCGAATTTGGCGAATCTTGCCGCCAGCTTGCTGGGTTTCTTTGGCGCCGGCGCGGGCTTTCCCACCGCTGTCATTGCTGCTACCGGCACGGCTTCCGACGCGGTTGCACCGTCCGTGGCAATGGTCGCACCATCAGGGTTTTGCTTGGGTGTCGGCATAGTCAGGCCTAAAGCGTAAAATAGCGGGTTTTCCTGCGCTTATTGTAAGTCGAATGGCGCTTTTCATCGCAATAAGACTGTAATTTAATACAGTGCTTTGGCGCTTCGCCAGTCTCATTATTAGAACTTAGAACCAATGCAAGTCACATATTCCCTTTCCGATTTCGATTTTGAATTGCCACCGGAGCTGATCGCGCAACTGCCGCTGCCGCAGCGCAGCGCCTCGCGCCTGCTGCACGTCGATGGTGAGGCTTTAATCGACCGCAGCTTTACCGATATTGCCGACCAATTCGCTGCCGGCGACCTGCTGGTGTTTAACGATACCCGGGTGCTGAAGGCACGGTTCTTCGGTGTCAAGGCCACCGGCGGCAAGGTCGAGGTATTGATCGAGCGCGTGCTCGATAACCGCACCGTACTGGCGCAGATCCGTGCCTCCAAGTCGCCGGCGATCGGCAGCGGCATCCGTCTGGCCGACGCCTTTGATGTCACGATCGGCTTGCGCGACGGCGAATTCTATAAGCTTAATTTTCCGTCCGACGTGTTCGAGCTGATCGAAGCGCACGGCCGGCTGCCGCTGCCGCCGTATATTGAACATACCGCCGATGCCTTCGATGAAACCCGCTACCAGACCGTGTACGCGCGAGCGCCCGGCGCGGTCGCCGCACCGACCGCCGGCCTGCATTTCGATAACGAATTGCTGTCGCTGCTGCGCGCCAAGGGCGTGCTGTTCGCGTTCGTGACGTTGCATGTCGGTGCCGGTACTTTCCAGCCGGTGCGTACCGAAAATCTGGCCGAGCATCAGATGCACAGCGAGTGGTACACGATACCGCAAGCCACGGTGGACGCGGTGCAGGCGGCCAAAGCGGCCGGGCGCGACGTGGTGGCAGTCGGCACCACTAGTCTGCGCGCGCTGGAGTCGGCCTCGCAATCCGGCCCGCTGGTGGCCGGCAGCGCCGATACCGCGCTGTTCATCACGCCCGGTTATGCATTCAGGACGGTAAGCCGCCTGATTACCAATTTCCACTTGCCGAAATCGACGTTGCTGATGCTGGTGTCGGCTTTTGCCGGCTATGGCGCCATCCGCAATGCTTATTCTCACGCGATCGCCCAGCGCTACCGTTTTTTCAGCTACGGCGATGCGATGCTGCTGACAACGCATTCAACCACCAAACAAGATGCTTGATTTTAAACTTCTCAAAACCGACGAGAGCGGCCAAACGTCGGCCCGTCGCGGCCGTCTGACGCTGAACCATGGCGTGATCGAAACGCCGATTTTCATGCCGGTCGGAACCTACGGCACGGTTAAGGCGATGTCGCCGCTCGAGCTTAAGGAGATCGATTCCCAGATCATCCTCGGCAACACTTTCCATCTGTGGCTGCGACCCGGCGTCGAGGTGCTGAAAAAGTTCGGCGGCCTGCATCGTTTCATGGGCTGGGACAAGCCTATCCTGACCGATTCCGGCGGTTTCCAGGTGTTTTCGCTGGGCGCGATGCGCAAGATTACCGAAGAAGGCGTGCATTTTTCGTCACCCATCAATGGCGATAAATTATTCCTGTCGCCGGAAGTGTCGATGCAAATCCAGCGTGCGCTCAATTCCGACATCGTGATGCAGTTCGACGAATGTACGCCGTACGAAATCGACGGCCGTCCGGCCACCATCGACGAGGCTGCGCAGTCGATGCGCATGTCGCTGCGCTGGGCCAAGCGTTCGAAGGATGAATTTGTCGGCGGCGAGAATCCGAATGCGCTGTTCGGCATCGTGCAGGGCGGCATGTTCGAACATTTGCGTGACGAATCGCTGGCCGGGCTGGAAGAGATCGATTTCCCCGGCATCGCGATCGGCGGCCTGTCGGTGGGCGAGCCGAAGGAAGACATGATGCGCATGCTGGCGCATATCGGCCCGCGCCTTCCTGCCAATAAGCCGCATTATCTGATGGGGGTCGGTACGCCGGAGGATCTGGTGGCGGGCGTGGCCAACGGCATCGACATGTTCGACTGTGTGATGCCGACCCGCAATGCGCGCAACGGCTGGATTTTCACGCGTTTTGGCGACATCAAGATCAAGAATGCGCGTTACAAGGACGATGCGTTGCCCCTGGACGAGACCTGCGAATGCTATGCCTGCCGCAATTTTTCGCGAGCCTATCTGCACCATCTGCACCGCAGCGGTGAAATCCTAGGTGCGCGTTTAAATACCATTCATAACCTGCACTATTACCTGCAGCTGATGCGCGAAATGCGCTCGGCCATCGATGCACAGCAGTTTTCGTCGTTTGTGCTGCGCTTCAAAGCGGAGCGTGCGCGCGGAGTCTGAATCCGCTTTGGCCAAGTTAATAAAAAAGCCCGGGGCCGCCAGTTTTCAATAACTGGCGGCCCCGGGCTTTTTTTCATCGACCGCGCTGTATTGCGCGGCAGTGCAAATTAGCTGGCGGCTGGTACTCGCGTTGTTTTTTTCGTTGCATGGCGCATTTTTTTGGCATGCGCAGCTTTTTTCATGTGTGCGGATTTTTTGGCAACTGTTTTGGTCGGCGCTGGCATAGCATCTGGTGCGGTTGCAGCTGGTGCGGTCGCAACTGCAGGAGTTGCTGGGGTAGCAGGAGCGGCAGGAGTTGCCGCAAAGGCTGTGCCCATTGCGAAAGTAGCGGCGATCAGAGTGGCGATAAGTTTGTTCATGCTAAATTCCTTTTGGTTGGGTCCGTAGGCAATTGCTACGTACTGGTGATAACGCAGCGTTTTTGAATCCGGTTGACAGCAACTGCAAATATTTTTTAGATATTCTGGCAGCATCGCAAACATCACAACTGCACAGGCCAATTAGAAGCCGCATGAATGTCGCCGCTGCTGTTTGCGCCATGCTGTTTGTGTTGGGCTGTCATGCAGTCTACCTAGTGCGAAGGCTTGCACAGATATCCTGGAATAATCAATAATGATGGGGTATATGTAAATACCTAAGAGTTTCCGCATGTATATATTGCGATTTTAAAAATACTATTGCCTGTATAAATTCAATGCGAAAACCGCTCGTGATGCTAATGTGGGTTTTCCTGCACGATGCAGCATAGTGCATCGGGAAACCTATGCCTGAATGCTAAAATGCCTGCCTGTTTACAACAACCAAGTGGAGTACGTCTTGTTTATTTCTAATGCATTCGCACAAGCAGGCCCCGCAGACGCGCTGGGTTTGGGCAGCAACCTGACCAGTTTTTTACCGATCATCCTGATGTTTGCGGTGCTGTATTTTCTGATGATCCGTCCTCAGATGAAGCGTCAGAAAGAACAAAAAGCCATGATGGCTGCCATCGCCAAGGGCGATGAGGTAGTCACCAGCGGCGGCATGCTGGGTCGCGTAACCAGAGTTACCGATGCTTATGTGACACTGGAAATCGCCAGTGGCACCGAAATCGTGATCCAGAAAGTGGCCATCGCCACCCTGCTGCCAAAGGGCACGATCAAATCGATTTGATGCTGGGTGGCCGGTGGGTGCGCTGTGCGCAACTCCGGCCTTGCATCTCTCCCAGGCCATTTCTGCCCGTCGGCCAACCCTGAACATTGACTCAATATGAACCGCTATCCCCTCTGGAAGTATCTCGTTATCGCCTTTGCGCTGGTGCTTGGCGTGTTGTATACGCTGCCGAACTTCTTTGGCGAATCGCCCGCAGTGCAAATCAGTAGTGCGAAAGCGACCCGCAAGGTCGAAGCCGACCTGGTGCCGCGGGTAGAGCAGATTTTGCAAAAGAATGGCATGGCGACTGGCGGCGTGTCCTTTAGCGCCGTGGGCAATCAGGGGTCGGTGCGGGCCCGTTTTGCCAGCCCGGATGCCCAGTTCAAGGCCAAGGCATTACTGGAAAAAGAACTCAATACCGACCCGGCGGATCCGGTGTATATCATAGCCTTCAACCTGTTGCCGAATACGCCCGGCTGGCTGCAAAGCCTGCATGCGCTGCCGATGTATCTCGGCTTAGACTTGCGCGGCGGCGTGCACTTTCTGATGGCGATCGACACCAAGGCTGTAGTTACCAAGCATTTGCAAGGACTGCAAGCCAGTGTGCGCAGCATTTTGCGCGACAAGAATATCCGCTATAGTGGCCTGTCCCGCAGCGCCGATGCGCTCGAACTGCAGTTCCGCGATCAGGCCACCCTGGACCAGGCGCAGCAAGAGTTGGCATCGCAGCTCGGTGAATTGGCTTTCAATACGACCGGCAGCGGCAGCGAACTCAAGCTGGTGTTGAGCTTGAAGCCGGAAGCGCTGAAGAAAAACCTGGATGACGCAGTGCAACAGAATATCCTGACACTGTCGAAACGCGTCAATGAACTTGGCGTGGCAGAGCCGGTCATCCAGCGCCAGGGCGCCAGTCGGATCGTGGTGCAATTGCCGGGTGTGCAGGACGTCACGCGTGCCAAGGACATCATCGGCCGTACCGCGACCCTGGAAGTGCGCATGGTCGATGAGACAGTTTCCCGCGGCAGCGAAGAAAGCGCGGCGATTCCGTTCGGCTCCGAACTGTTCAAGGTCGGCAAGGGCGCACCGGTAGTGCTGTACAAGGATCCGATCATTACCGGCGACTATATCGCCAGCGCCAGCGCCAGTTTCGATCAGAATCAGCGGCCATCGGTCAGCATCGATCTGAATGGCGACGGCGGGCGCCGCATGCGCGATGCCACCCGCAGCAAAATCGGCAAATTGATGGCAATCGTGCTGTTCGAAAAGAACCGCGGCGAAGTGCTGACGGTGGCCACCATCCAGGATGAACTTGGATCGCGCTTCCAGATCACCGGTGAAAACTCACCCCAGGCCGCCAGCGATTTGGCGCTCTTGTTGCGTGCCGGTTCGCTGGCGGCACCGATGGACATTATCGAGGAGCGCACCATCGGCCCACAACTCGGTGCCGAAAACATCAAGAAGGGTTTCGATTCGACCATGTACGGCTTTCTGGCTGTGGCCATTTTCATGAGCGTGTATTACGTGCTGTTCGGCCTCTTCAGCGTGATCGCGCTGTCGACCAATTTGCTGTTGCTGGTGGCGATTCTGTCCATGCTGCAGGCGACCCTGACCCTGCCCGGGATTGCCGCGATTGCGCTCACGCTCGGTATGGCGATCGACGCCAATGTGCTGATCAACGAACGGATCCGGGAAGAGTTGCGCGCCGGCCACTCGCCGCAAGCAGCGATAGCGATGGGCTTCGATCGGGCCTGGGCCACTATCCTGGACGCCAATGTGACCACGCTGATTGCCGGTCTGGCGTTGCTGATCTTCGGTTCCGGCGCGATTCGCGGTTTCGCTGTGGTGCATTGCATCGGCATCGTGACCTCGATTTTCTCTTCGGTGTTCGTCTCGCGCGGCCTGGCAAATCTGTGGTACGGCCGCCAGAAGAAACTGACCAGCCTGTCAATCGGGACGGTCTGGAAGCCAGAAAACTAAACCGCCTTATTGATCCGGCACGATGAAGTCTTGATTTCATCGTGTCCCGTTTTAATCAAGCATCTCGCGGCGCTCTGGCTGGACCAGGCGCCGCATCGAAAGGATCGATGATGGAATTATTCCGCATCAAAAAAGATATACCGTTCATGCGCCATGCATTGGTGCTCAATGCGATTTCGGTGGTCACGTTTTTGCTGGCAGTGTTTTTTCTGGTAAACAAGGGCTTGCATCTGTCGATTGAATTTACCGGCGGCACCGTGATGGAAGTGGCATATTCCCAACCGGCTGATATCGACGGCATCCGTAAATCGGTCGAAACCCTGGGCTATGCCGACAATCAAGTGCAAAGCTTCGGCACCGCGCAAGATGTGATGATCCGCCTGCCGCTCAAGGGCGGCGTGACGGCAGCCGAGCAAAACAACAAGGTGATGGCAGCGCTGAAGGCAAAAGATGCCGATGTGGTGCTTAGGCGCTCCGAATTCGTCGGGCCGCAAGTGGGCCAGGAGCTCGCCAACGACGGCCTGATGGCGCTGGCGATGGTGATCATCGGCATCATGATCTATCTGGCGCTGCGCTTCGAATGGAAGTTTGCGGTGGCAGCGATCATCGCCAACCTGCATGACGTGATCATTATTATGGGATTTTTCGCATTCTTCCAGTGGGAATTCTCACTCTCGGTGTTAGCCGGCGTGCTGGCGGTGCTGGGCTATTCGGTCAATGAATCGGTAGTGATCTTTGATCGTATCCGCGAAATGTTCCGCAAGGAACGCAAGATGGCGGTGCCGCAGGTCATCGATCATGCAATCACCAGCACCATTTCGCGTACCGTGATCACGCACGGCTCGACCCAGATCATGGTGTTGTCGATGCTGCTGTTCGGCGGTCCTGCACTGCATTACTTTGCGGTGGCGCTGACCATCGGCATTCTGTTCGGGATTTACTCTTCGGTGTTCGTCGCCGCTGCGATCTCGATGTGGCTGGGCATCAAGCGCGAAGACCTGATCAAACCGGTCAAGGATAAGGTGGAGAACGATGGCGCTGTAGTTTAAGCGTTCGGGTTTTTGCCAAGCCAGTCGCCAGCTTGCTGTCGGCTGGCTTTTTTATGGGTGCAATGCGGCTGGCGGAAATCGAAAAGCTATCGGCAAAGCTATTCTTTGCTGTGCTTGATGTAGAACTGGAAATTGCTGCGGCCCAATTGCTTGGCCTGGTACATCGCGTCGTCGGCGCGGCCGATCAGGGTATCGACATCGGTGCCGTGTTCCGGATAGCGACTGATGCCAATGCTGGCCGTGACGGTCAGCGTATTGCCTTCAACCTGGTACGGCTGCACCAGTACGGCCATGATTTTTTTTGCCGTCTCGCCCGCGGTCTCCTGTGAGTGCATGTCGGGCAGCACCAGAACAAATTCGTCGCCGCCAATGCGTGCCACGGTATCAACCGCGCGCAGCAGTTCTCGCAGCCGTTTCGCTACCGCCTGCAGCAGCAGATCGCCGACCCGGTGTCCGAGCAAGTCGTTGATCGGCTTGAAGCTGTCGAGATCGATAAACATCACGGCGACCTGATTGCTGCTGCGCTTGGCTGCGGCCATCGCTTGCCGGAGCCGGTCTTCCAGCAGGCGGCGGTTGGGCAAGTCGGTCAGCGCGTCGTGATCGGCCAGATGGCGGATAAGTTTCTCGGCTTGCAGACGTTCCTGGATCTCGGCTTGCAGGCGCTGGTTGGCGGTGGCCAGTTCTGCGGTGCGCTGCTGCACCCGCAACTCCAGATCGTCGTGCGCGCGCATTAGCGCTTGCTGCACGTGCTTGCGTTCGGTGATGTCCTCGGTGATGTAGATCGAACCCTTGCCGAGATCGTTCGCATCGATCGCCTTGGCCAGCATGCGGCACCAGAAAGTGCTGCCGTCGCGTCTTCGCATCAGCAGTTCGGTATCGAGCCGTTGCCCGCTGCCCAGCGTCGCTCTGGCCAGGTTCGATAATTCTGTGAACGCTTGCGCTGACGGATACAGGGTGTCAGTGGTCTGCTGGATCAGCTCGTCGCTGGACCACCCGAACATTTCGCTAAAGCGCTGGTTGCAGTGTAAAAACCGGCGTTTGCGGGTGAAGGTGATGGCCAGTGAAACATTATCCAGAATCGCCTGGTTTTCCAGCAGCAATTGGTTTACAGAGGCGTCAGTGGCGCAGCGTTGCGTAAGGTCTTCAATCAGATAAATTTCGCCCTTGCCGGGATCGGTCGGATCGATCGTATGTGCCCGCAGACGGCACCAGAAGGTGCTGCCGTCGCGCTTTTGTAGCGCAAGTTCGGTATCGAGCGGCGGCCCGCTGCCCAGCGTTTGCTTGCCAATGCTGGTAAATTCGGCATATGCGGCAGCCGATGGCGTGAGCAGGCTGGCCGGCTGTCCTGCCAGTTGATCGCCGGGCCAGCCGAACATTTCGCTGAAGCGCACATTGCTATGCACAAAGCAGCCATCGCGCACCAATGCGACGCCGAGCGCAACGTAATCCAGCAGCGCCTGGTATTCCAGCAGCATCTGGTAATTTTGCGTTGCGTCGAGCGGAGATGCGTTTTTTATCATGCTAATGGGCAAAATTGGAGCGGATGATAGGCCGCAATTGGTGGTGACATGACGCAATTGGCCTTAGCCTGCATAGGAATCAATCCTTCAACTCGTATACCGCCTGATGCACCGTCAATTCTTGCCGGAATTGCCGAAATTACGGGTGGTGGATCGGCAGTCGCCATAAAATTTCTTAGCGACAATTAAAATGGTTGTGTATTTTGACGCATTTTTCATGCCGCATACCATCATATGCCATTTTTTTTTGCTGGTGCTTCCGTCTTGATGGCGGCAACCGTTGCGTCCAGCTGATTTTTGAGTTTGGCCAGGGCGGCTTCGAGTGCGACAAAATCCGCTTCCGCATAATCGGAGAACGGCTGCTTGCAAAACTGCACGTGCGGCTCGAATACTTGTTCGAAAGTACGCTCGCCGCTTGCAGTCAGTTGCACGATGGTGTTGCGGCGGTCTTCCAGGCTGGTGATGCGCCGCACCAGTTGCTTGGTTTCCAGCCGATCGACGACGCCGGTCAGGGTGCCTTTGGTGATCAGGGTTTTCTGGCCCAGTTCCTTGAAGGTCATGCCCGGCGTATTGCCGAGGGTCACGATGATGTCGAATTGGGCTTGGGTCAGGCCGGTTCTGCGGATATCGGGCGCGGACATTTGTTCAAAGCCGTGATAGCACTCGGACAACAGGCGCAGACTGCGTAGGTAGCGTTCTTTCATGTCGGGATTATCCTAGAAACCTCAGTTGGGCAGGGTCGAGTGTGCGTTTTTTCGGTTCTCTGGCTAGGCGCGACGACGACGCAACCTTCACGTTGCTAGGAGGAGCAACAACGCCAGGGAGACGGAAAAGTGTGCAATCGGCCCTGTAGCGCTCTCATCCAAATGGTGAATGATTTAAATGCCACAATTCTCAATTGACGCAATCACTTATCGAACCTGATTAGCAGTCAACTGATGTTTCTAGGATTATATCGGTAGCCGGCGCTGCCCAATTTATTGCAGATCATTGCGGCTCAGATCGGGCTGCGGTCGATGCGTTTGCTCAGGATGATTGAGGTAGAGGTTTGCCGCACGCCGTTGATGAGGCCGATTTTGTCGAGCAGATGGTCCAGTTCTCCGGTCGACTGGCAGCGCAGCGTAAGCATGTAATCGATGGCGCCGCTAACCGCGCACAGGGACTCGACTTCAGGGATTTTTTCCAGAATGCCGACCAGAGCACCGGCCTGACGCGGATCGATTGCGATGCCGACATAAGCGCGCACCGCGGGCTGATACAGCGACTGATTCAGGCGCAAGCCGTAACCGGCAATTACGCCGCGTTTCTCCAGTGCGCCGATGCGGGCGATGGCGGTGGTGCGCGCTACCCCAACCCGTTTGGCGATGGTGGAGATCGGCATTCGCGCATCATCCAGCAACAAGGCCAGGATTTTATTGTCGACTTCATCCAAATTCGGCTTCATGTATTCCAAAATGTAGTATTTTTTGGTCAATTTGTATCAATATAGTGCATATCGACGACACTGTTCCCTCTATTTTCTGACAGCATCTGGTTCTACACTGGATGCCAGCACTTCTTTCCATAATCTGAATCAGCCACAGCATACGATGGCATTTGGATTGACCCCGTTGATTGCCGGTATAAACCGGCGCCTAGATTGGTGACGCGTTCGGCTGCGGAGGGAAACTGGCAGCGGCCGCGAATCCGGCTCTGACGCCTGAAAATACACGGCATATTGCGATCCGGCCTGCCACGCATCCGGAATTTATGATTTTAATATGGGTATGCCGATTATTACTGCATTTATCGCATTATATTGCTATGTGTTGAAAAATACAGGTAATAGTATGATATTAAAAATACCCTTTTCAATTTGAACAAGAAACTGAATATGCTGATTCCACACCGCCTGCGCGGCATTCTGGCACTGCTGCTTGTCACCGTCGTCTGGGGTACAACTTTCCCGGCTATGAAGGATTTATCGGCCGACCTGTCTGCAGTCTGGATCGCGCTGCTGCGCTTCTCGCTGGCGGGCCTGTTGCTGGCGCCCTTTCTGCGGCACGCCAGAAGGGTCGATCTGCTGGGCGGCGCGCTGCTGGGCGCGACGCTGTTCGTCTCCTTCATGCTGCAAACCGAAGGACTGGCGCTGACCAGTTCCAACCGCAATGCCTTTGTCACCGGCCTCAATGTGCTGGTGGTGCCGCTACTGGGGGTGTTGGTCGGTCAGTTGCCGCCGCGTCACATTGTGCTCGCCGTTATGCTGGCGATGGGCGGCCTTGTGGCATTGTGCTGGGATGGCGGCGCCTGGTCGTATGGCGACACGTTGGCGCTGGGAGGCGCAGTCTGTTACGGCATTTACGTCAAGCAGATGGAGCTGGCGACCCGCAATGCCAGCCATCTGATGGCATTGACTGCGATACAAATCATTACGGTCGGGGTCTGCGCTGCGCTCTGGCTGCTGTTGTGGGAGATGCCACGCAAGCCGGTCGACTGGTTCCAACTGCAACAAGCGCTGCAGCAGCATTATCTGAATCTGCTATACCTTGGCATCGTCGCTACCGCCGCCATTATTTCGCTGCAGGTCTGGGGGCAGCGCCATACCGGCGCCAACCAGGCCGCCGTGACCTATGCGTTCGAGCCGGCCTGCGCAGCCATCGCCGCCTATTTCTGGATCGGCGAAACCATGGGCTGGCGTGGTCTGATGGGCGGCGTGCTGCTGATCGGCGGCATCATAGTCAGCCAGTGGAAAAGCAGTGACGAGGCAGTGGAAATGTCGGCCTCGGTGCCGGCCGCATCCTGAGTTTTATAGGCGTTTGAGAGTGCGGGGTTGCGCTAATTCGGGTTTGGCTTGCTGTCCACCAGTTCGATACGGCGCTGCAGCCGTTGCGCTTCCGTGCTGTCGCCAGCCTGCTGGGCGTGCATCGCCTGCGCGCCCAGCCATGCCAGCAACGGGCGGCGCCAGCCCTGGGCCGATGCGGTATCGACTGCCAGTGCCAGCACTGCCGGGCTGGCGCGGCCGCTACGCAATAGAACGCCGGCTGCCACCAGTCGGGACAGCGGATCGCCGATGCTAGATAACGTCGCCGCCGGGTTTGATGTCGTAATCACGCTGCGCTGCTGCGCCGGCAGCAGCGCAGCGTCCTGCGGTTGCGCCTGGCCTGTCAGATAGCGGGCGTAGGCGCGTTCAGGAGCTGCGGCGTCCCGGGCCAGTTTTTCAAATCCGCCGCAGTCTTCCAGCACCAGGCTGGCAACGCGGCTGGCGCAGCGTATCAGTTCCGCGCGCGCCACCAGTGCGATCTGGCCGGTGCTGGCCAATGCGCTGCGCGCACGGGCGAACTCCTGGTCCGCGACCCGGTCGTTGCCGGACAGATACGCGGAGGTCGCGCGCTCGATGCTGCTCTTGGCGTTCATCTGCCAGTCGGGCACTGCAGGGCCGCTGGCGCAGGCGCTGAGCAGCAGCACGATACCGAACGGGAAAAATGTAATTTTCATGGCAGCTTGATCTCCGTTTCGCTCTTGAACGGCCACTTGCGATTGATTTGATTGACCAGTTGCTCGACTTTGCGCAAATTGCTCTCGACCTCGGCGCGCAGCGGGGCCAGGTCGGCAGTGGCGTCCTTGACGTTGGCGCCGACCGCCTGTGCTTCCAGCAGCACCGCATCGACTTTTTTCAGGCTGGTCCTGACGTCGGTCAGCAAACCGTTGAGCTGGCCGATGGCGATGCGGGCTTCAGGCATCACGCCTTTGCTGCCAAACACCTGGCTGTCGGCCTTGGTCGCCAGGCCGTCGACGGTGGCTAGCAACTGGTTGGCGCGGTCGATCGTGAGCAGCAGCTTCTTGGCATTTTCATCGGTGCCGGCCAGCAGCCCCAGCGCACCGCTTTTGCCAGCCAATTTTTCAGTGACGGACTGCACATTGCGCAAGCTCAAATCCAGCGGCGAATCGGCCGCAGTCAGGCTATTCAGATTTTCTATCAGTTGCTTGGCAGAGGCCACCAGACGCGGAATCTCGGCGCTCACATCGCCCATCAGCACGCTGCGCACCGCGCCGTCCGCCAACGGCGGGTCGCTCAAAATGCCGCTGAAGGCGCGCAGCCGGGTTGCGCCGACCAGGCCGCGTTCCATCGTGAAGATGCTGGAGTTGCGCAGCCAGTGCGCATCCTTCTTTGCCACCTCGACAATCATGCGCGCCTTGCCTTCTTTGTTGAGCTCTATGCGACTGACGCGCCCGATCGCAAAGCCGGAAAACGTGACATCCATCCCGACCACGACACCTTCGGCATCGTCGGCTACCAGCACCAGCTTCTGGGTCGATTCAAACACCCCGCGTGCATACATCAGGTAGATCACCGCGGCCGACACCAATGCCAGCATCAGGACCAGCAGCATGGCCGCCTTGAACTCGACGTTGAGGATCGGCGGCGTATCGGGAATCGGCGCGGTATCGTTTGCTTTATCTGTCATGGCGGTTCAAGGCTGGCTGCATAAGGGTTTTTGGTTGAATTTTTTTGAATGAATCTTGAATGCATGTCAGGCAGGTCAATAATAGTTACCCATCAGCGAAGCCACTTCAACCAGCAGTACCACGGCAAACAGCCGCACCATGCCGGCCAGTCCGGTGGCCAGATAGGTACGGTGGCGACGCACAGCGGCCAGCCCATCGTAATACGCGGAGGCGATCGGGATGAACGACACGGCCAGGCTGAAAAAGAAGATCTTCAGCACCAGGATCAGGGTCACTGCCGGGTTGAATACCTGGCCGACCACCCGCGTGTAACCCGCCAGCGCCCAGGGCGTAAAGCCGTAAATTGCCAGATATGCCAGCACCAGCGTCAGCAGGCAGCTGACCGCGCCCAGCATCCAGACCGAAAACACGCCGGACAGCACGCGCGGCAGGAATTCGTGCCGGATCGGGTCTATGCCCTGGCGCTGCAACGCGTCCAGCGTGCCTTGCGCGCGCATCTGTTCGAGTTCTTCGCCGTCCGGCAGCGTACAGCGCAGCGCCACGAACATTGCGGCGGTGAGCGGAATCAGTTCGAGTACCAGTACCCGCACCACCATCTCGATGGCAAACCGCGACAAGCCGTAGCTGAGCGCAGTGACCACCACAATCCGGATCAGCACCACGCTGATCAGTGCCGACAGTACCGTAAACCACAGCAAGTTCGGTGTCGTCCCGCTCACGATCTGGCGTGCAATGGCGCGACGGCTAGTGCGGTCATAGGTCGATGGCGACAGCACTAGCGTCAATATCAGCACGCCAAACAGCACGATTCGCCACCAAGTGCCAATCCACACCAGCAGTTTGCGGCCCAGGCGCCTGAGCACCGGCAAGAAAAAACCTTGAGTCATCATGCCGCCATGGTAGCAGCGAATGCATCAACTGCACCAATCTCAACGCGTGCCGCCGGCCTGTCGGTGCGCGCTGAAAAAGGGTATTCTGTTTCGATGTCATTTGCCTCCCTTTCTACTCTTTCCGCGCTGCCGCAACTGCCGCTGCGCATCCTGCTGATTTATCCCGGGAGCGAAGCCTCGCTCACGCTGGCCGGGCTGTTGCAGCCGCTGCAGATGGCGGTCAAGGCGCTGGGGCCGGCACGGCTGCAGCTTGAATCGATAACACTGGAGTCGGCGCTGGAACCCGCATTGCACGCCTCGGCCTGGCCTGCAGTGCAGCTTTGCCTGCTGGTGTCGGACGATGCGCTGGGTAGCTTGCGCAAGGAGCAGGGACGGATCCTGCTGGAACGCTGCCAGCGCGCACCGGTCTGGGGTGCGGTCGGGGCCGCAGTGTTGTGGCTGGCGCGCAGCGGTGCGATGGATGGGGCGCGCACCGCATTGCCGTGGGCGCTGTATGCGGATGCCGGCGAGGTCGCCGCGCGCGCGATCCTGACCCCGAATTTATTCGAACTCGACGGCCATCGCCTGAGTTGCTGCGGCGGTGCGGCCAGCATCGATTTCGCGCTGTGCCTGATCGGCACCCTGTTCGATGCCCAGTTGCAGGCGCAGATCCAGGAGGCGCTGTGCGTGGACCGCGTCCGCAGTGCTGCCGAGCGCCAGCGCCAAGCGCTGCAGGCGCGCTTCGGCGTGCTGCAGCCGAAATTGTCGGAGGCGGTGACGCTGATGGAAAGCAATATCGAGGAACCGCTGGCCACCGACGACATCGCCGGCCTGGTCGGCATCTCGCGCCGCCAGCTGGAGCGCCTGTTCAAGCAATACCTGGGCACGGTGCCGTCGCGCTATTACCTGGAGTTGCGGCTGCAGCGCTCGCGCCAGCTGCTGCTGGAGTCGCACCATTCGATCGTCCAGATCGGCCTGATGTGCGGCTTCTCGTCCGGCTCGCATTTCTCAACCGCCTACGGCGCGCTGTTCGGCATCACCCCGCGCGAGGAGCGCCAGCGCAAGCTGGTGCCCGGTCGAGGTCTTTCACCGGTTTCAGTGGAATCGTAAAAACAATGGGTATGTCAATAAAAAGCTTGTTTTACGCATATATTCATTGTGATATTTAAAATACAGCTGCCTGTATTTTAAATATGCAGCGGCGGGCTACTCCGTGACGGCGATTCGCCAACCCTTATCCATAATTTGAAGCGCAAGGGCAGGGTACTGAAAACCTGTTTCCTAACAAAACGCAATAGGGTGCAGCCGGGGTTTGATACCAGGCCTGCGCATCAAAAATCAGCCACGGGAAAAAGTCTTCCGACTTTCCCCGTGGCTGGTTTTTTTAATTTTTCGTGTTGAAATAAAACCACAAAACCGCAATGCCATTGCCAGCGAAACCTGCCACTCTTCAAGGCTTTCTGATCGAAAAAACGTCGTTTGCG
>JBDSCZ010000311.1:0-13560 GCA_039920865.1 Burkholderiaceae bacterium | reverse complement strand
GCTGGCGGCCCATCAATGTCGCCAGTTTGGCGCCCATCGGGCCGGACGCTTTCAATTCTTCCAGATATTCACGCCGGCGCAGGTTTTCGCGGATCGCGACGAATTCCATTTCCGGTGTGACGATGCCCTGGCGTGCATAGTGCATCTGCGTGACGTTGCCACTGCGATTTTTGCCGGCCTTGGCGCGGCGTGGCTTGCGCTGCAGGTTGAAGCGCAGTTCGGCCAGCTCCGGGTCGTTCAGGCGTTCGACGCCGTAAGCGGAACTGGGGCCGGACAGTTCTTCGGTGTCATCGCGCTCGGCGATCCAGGGGCCGCGCACGCTGGCCAGGCCGGAACGGATGTCGATCTTCGCATCCGGGTCGGAATAAGGACCGGAAGTGTCATAGACGTAAATCGGCGGATTGGTCTCGAAGCCAAACGAAGCCTCGGTATCGGACTGGTTGATGCGGCGCATCGGTACCCGGATATCGGGGCGCGAGCCTTCGATATATACTTTGCTGGAATTCGGCAGCGGCTGGATGGCCGCCTCGTCTACCGTGGCGGTAGCGGACAGGAATTTCGGATTGGCGTTCATTTTGGCTCCTTTGTATTTCTCTAAAGAAGCCAGCAAGGGAGGGTTGGAGCGGCTAAGGTGGAATCACCTAGTGGAATCTCTCAAGCTTCCCTACGCTGGCATTACCCAGATCAGGTTCGGAGGGTGTTTCTCACCCGATTGCCGCAACTTTTTGCGACTATCAGGACCCCTAGCGTTGCGCTGCTTTGGCGGCAGCGCGATGTGAATTATAGCGTTTTCAGGACAATGGGGTTTTCGAATGACTCAACGAGATAGTTGTTTTCCGCGCCAAGTGTGAAAGCGACAGCCTGGTTCCGACCTTTTTGCTTGGCGCAAAACAGTGCTGCGTCAGCACTGTCGAGCAATTGAACAGGATCACAATCGGTGTCAGGCACGAAAGTACAAAACCCGATGCTAACGGTAAGCATATCGGAGGTGCTGGACTTAAGGTGCGGCGTGGCCAGATTCAATACCGCACAACGGAGTTTTTCGGCAAAATCCGCAGCATTTTCCCGCGACAGATTGGGCAACACCAGCACGAATTCCTCGCCGCCATAACGCGCCGCCACGTCGGTTGCACGCGACAACTGGGCCTTCAATGCCCTGGCCACCCGCCGCAGCGCCCGATCGCCCTCTATATGTCCGTAGTAATCGTTATATTCCTTGAAATGATCGATATCCACCACGAACACCGACAACGAGTGGTCTTGCCTTTTTGCATGACCCAACGCAATCTTGTAGTGCCCATCGAAAAAGCGCCGGTTATAAATGCCGGTCAGGCTGTCGGTGATGGTTTCCAGCCGTAGCGTCTCTGAATGCGAGCGCAACACTTTTTCGCGCTTGATCGACGTGCTGGAGTCGGCCACCTGAATCAGGCAACAACGTTCGCCCAAGCGGGAAGAAATCGGCGTAATCGTGATGGATAGATGCATGCGCGAGCCGGATTGCTGCATCTCGGCGCTGTCGTACAGCGGCAACGGGCAACGATGCAGTGCATTCGACAGGACTGCGGGCAAGCCGTAGGTCAAGGTGTTTTTGATCGCAGCCAGAAATGCCGGCGTCAAAGGCTCTTCAAATACATCCGCTAACTGCGCATTGAGGGCGTAGGACTGATCAATATTGCTGCGTTTGGTGATCCAGTCATTCCACAGCAAAATATTGCCGTTGGCATCGACGATGATCAAACCGAGATTGACCGCATTGCACAGCGCCTCGATATCAAAGCGGTTTGACTCGGTTGCGTGCATCATAAACCGTCGATAAAGCGTTGAATTTGGGTCACCAGGTTACCGAGCGAAGTCGAACTCAGCAGAAAAATAAGGTGACCTTCGGTATGCCGTTTTTCGATTGCCAGATCGATATGCAGCAGCAGGATATAGGGCTGATCGCAGCTGTCTGCGATAATCCTGTGCACAATATCGGATAGCGATGCGACGGTATAGCTGGGTAGCGAGCTATCCATGGTGATGCTCAGCATATCGGCCATCGCGGACAGGCAGGCATTCAGGATGATATTGCCGAGCTCACACATCGCTTCCTGCTCGAACTCGGCCAACTCGTCGATGCTCATCTGCGAGCCCATCATGTCGCGCACGATTTCGAGGGTATTTTCTTCGGTAAACAAGAGCACCGCATCGGCATCGAAAGGTCCGCTGAAATGCTGGCTGACCGCGCCAAATTTGGCATCGTTCTGTACCAGCAACTTGGCTTCGACATCGTCCGACTTGATGATTTCTATCGACGGCACCGAAAGCTTGACTTCATCGCCGACAATTTCACTCAGGCTGGAAGCGGCGCGACCAGCACCGACGTTGAATATTTCGGTAAGCGCGTCCAGATGCATATCGGTGAGCAGGCTCACTTGATGCCTGCAAAATGGTTCAGAGCCAAGCTGATGGATTTTTCCGTTACCGGTTTGGCGACAAAAATGATGCCCAGTGCACTGGCCCGGGCCTGGTTGGATTCCTGGATATTGGCCGAGAACAACACCATCCGCAGCATCGGATATTTGACCAGAATCAGTTCTGCTGCGTCCGTTCCGGAAATCCCCGGCATGTTGATATCCATTGTGCAATAGTCGGGCAATTCCTGATCCACCAGAGCTATCGCATCCGCGCCGTTGGCAGCCTCGAAAATGATCCATGCAGGATGCTGGACCAGCACATGGGCCCGAATAATCATTCTCGATACCTTGCTGTCGTCCACGATGAGCAGCTTTTTTACGGATCCATCCATTGTCATGGCAGTTCTTTGTTGATATAGGCGTAGCTATTTTACATCAGTGCTTCATTGCAATATAGCCCGAAATAAAGGCGTACCGATTTTTCTTGCAGAATGCTGCTGGCGCATTCCAAGCTGCGAGGTTCACCGGGCTTGCTCAAGTAGTCCCTTATAATGCGCATTTACGCAAACTCACACGCCAAATCATGGAATTAGCCAAGTCTTTCGAGCCCGCCGACGTTGAACAGTTCTGGCGTACGGAATGGGAACAGCGCGGCTACTTTGCCGCGACGATGGAGCAAGACAAGCCTTCGTTCTCGATTCAATTGCCGCCGCCGAACGTGACCGGCACGCTGCACATGGGGCACGCGTTCAACCAGACCATCATGGACGGACTGACCCGCTACCATCGGATGCGCGGCTTCAATACCGCCTGGATTCCGGGCACCGATCATGCCGGTATCGCCACCCAAATCGTGGTCGAGCGCCAACTGGATGCGCAGAAAGTCTCGCGTCATGACTTGGGGCGCGCCAAGTTCCTGGAAAAAGTGTGGGAATGGAAGGAAAAATCCGGCTCCAGCATCACCGGCCAGATGCGCCGCCTGGGCGCGTCGGCCGACTGGCAGCGCGAATATTTCACGATGGACGAACCGCGCTCGAAAGTGGTGACCGACGTCTTCGTGCAATTGTTCGAGCAAGGCCTGATCTATCGCGGCAAGCGACTGGTCAACTGGGATCCGGTACTCGGTACTGCGGTATCCGACCTGGAAGTGGTGTCGGAAGAGGAAGACGGCTTCATGTGGTACATCCGCTATCCGCTCGCAGACGGCTCCGGCCACCTGACGGTGGCCACCACGCGACCGGAAACCATGCTGGGCGACGTCGCGGTGGCGGTCGATCCGACCGACGAACGTTACGCGCAGCTGGTCGGCAAGATGCTGGTGTTGCCGCTGTGCGGGCGTGAAATCCCGATCATCAAGGACGAATATGTCGACAAGGAATTCGGTACCGGCTGCGTGAAGATCACGCCGGCGCACGACTTCAACGATTATCAGGTCGGCCAGCGACACAATCTGGAAAAAATCAGCGTTCTGACGCTGGACGCGAAAATTAACGAATATGGTCCGGCCGTTTATCAGGGCCTGGACCGTTTCGCAGCCCGCAAGCAGATCGTGGCCGACCTCGACGCGCTGGGCTTGCTGGAATCGGTCAAGCCGCACAAGCTGATGGTGCCGCGCGGCGACCGTACCGGCGTGGTGATCGAGCCGATGCTGACCGACCAGTGGTTCGTCGCGATGAGCAAGTCGGCACCGGAAGGCACGCACTTCCCCGGCAAGTCGATCGCCGAAGTCGCGCTGGAAAAAGTCGCGAACGGCGAAATCAAGATGGTGCCGGAAAACTGGACTAACACCTACAACCAGTGGCTCAACAATATCCAGGACTGGTGCATCTCGCGTCAACTGTGGTGGGGCCACCAGATTCCGGCCTGGTATGACGAAGACGGCAGGATTTACGTCGCCAAGACCGAGGCTGAAGCGCAGGCCCAAGCCGGCGACAAGAAGATCACCCGCGATGAAGACGTACTCGATACCTGGTTCTCGTCGGCGCTGGTGCCGTTTTCCACGCTGGGCTGGCCGGAAGAAACGCCGGACTACAAGATGTTCCTGCCGTCTTCGGTGCTGGTGACCGGCTTCGACATTATCTTCTTCTGGGTCGCTCGGATGGTGATGATGACCACCCACTTCACTGGCAAGGTGCCGTTTGATACGGTCTATGTGCATGGACTGGTGCGCGACTCCAGCGGCCAGAAGATGTCTAAATCGAAGGGCAACACGCTCGATCCGATCGACCTGATCGACGGCATCGATATCGAGTCACTGGTCGCCAAGCGCACCACCGGCCTGATGAATCCGCGCGACGCCGAAAAAATCGCGAAAGCCACCCGCAAGGAATTCGCCGCCGGCATTCAGTCCTACGGCACCGATGCGCTGCGCTTTACCATGGCCAGTTACGCATCGCTCGGGCGCAATATCAACTTCGACCTGGGACGCTGCGATGGCTACCGCAATTTCTGCAACAAGCTGTGGAACGCGACCCGCTTCGTGCTGATGAATACCGAAGGCCAAGATTGCGGCCTGGACAACCAGGTCGATGGCGTCTGCAAAAATGATTATCTCGACTTCTCGCAAGCCGACCGCTGGATCGTGTCGCAACTGCAGCGCACCGAGGCCGAGATCGAAAAAGGCTTCGCCGATTACCGTTTCGACAATATCGCCTCGGGCATCTACAAATTTGTCTGGGACGAGTATTGTGACTGGTATCTGGAAGTAGCCAAGGTACAAATCCAGCACGGTAACGAAGCACAGCAACGCGCGACCCGCCGCACCCTGCTACGGGTGCTGGAAACCGTGTTGCGACTGGCGCACCCGATCATCCCGTTTATCACCGAAGCGTTGTGGCAAACGGTAGCGCCGCTGTCCGGAAAAACGCTGAACCCGGCCGGCGACAGCATCATGGTGCAAGCCTATCCGCTGTCGCAACTACAAAAAATCGACGAACAGGCCGAAACCTGGATGACCCAGCTCAAGGCAATGACCGACGCCTGCCGCAACCTGCGCGGCGAGATGCAGCTGTCGCCGGCACTGCGGGTGCCGCTGATCATGGAGGCGGCCGATGCGGCTGAGAAAGCGCGGCTGGAATCGTTCGCGCCGTACCTGCTAGCGCTGGGCAAACTGTCCGAAGTGCTGGTGGTCGATGCATTGCCGGAATCGCCGGCGCCGGTTTCGATCGTCGGCAGCGCCAAGCTGATGCTGAAGGTGGAGATCGATGTCGCCGCCGAACGCGAGCGCCTGGGCAAGGAAATGACACGACTGGAGGGAGAAATCGGCAAGATCAACGGCAAACTGGCCAACGAAAGCTTCGTCGCACGCGCCCCGGCAGCCATAGTTAATCAGGAGAAAGAACGTTTATCGAATTTTTCTTCGACGCTGGAAAAATTGCGCGAACAGTTTGCCAAACTGCCCGCCGCGTAATTAGACGAAAGAGATGTTCATGCCCGCCAGGTCCACCGCAGAAAACGCGGTGCTCCAGGTTTCGCCGGCAGCAATCGGGATGGCTGCGACCCAACTGCCGGTGGCGATAGTTTCGCCGGCCTGCAGAGGCGTGCAGTTGGGCTGGGTCTGCAATTGCCGGTGCAGATGCAGCAGCGCATGCACCGGGCTGCCCATCAGATCCGAGCCATAACCTGCGCCGCGCAGCAAACCGCCGCAGGACAGCGAGACGCTGGCATTGGGCAGCGTCAGGGCCAGGTTCCGGCGCGATGCCGGCGACAGCAAACGCGTTTCGCCGATCAGCAACGCGCCATGCAGGCCGAAAGCGGCAATCGCATCGACTGCGGCGAATTTCCAGTTCGGATAGGGGCAGATAACAATTTCCAAACCGTGCGCGATCGATTCGATGCAATCGGCCAGCGCATCGAGGCTGGCATCTGCAGCCGGCGTGCGACCCAGGCGAAATACCACCGACGCCTCCAGACGCGGCTGCAAAGCGCCGGCCAGACTCTGAATGCCGTGATTACGCGCCACGGTGCGCACGGTAGCATCGAACAGCGGAGCCCAGATCAACGTGCCGCTGGCCGCGTCTTCGCCAACTTCGGGGCCGAATTTTCGGTCGATGAAGCCGATCCGGCGACCGATGATGGTTTCGCCCTGAGCGACGCGGACGGTGCTGATGCTGTGCGCAATATCGTAGGCATCCTGCAGTGTCAGGCTGGCGTTGGACGACAACGGGGCAATCAGCCGCGAGCAGGCGCGGGCATCCAGTAACCGATGGGCGTAACGGTTGGCGAGAGAGGACATCAACATGGCATTGACTAGCAAGGCAAACGCTGCACGGATTTATATTGTCAGCGCCATCCCGTGTTTACGCAAGAGCATCGACGTGCTACCTGATAAAAAACAAGGATAAAAATAATACTTAGAGTATCGCCAAAAATAGCAGGTTTCCCGCATGATTCAAAAGTGACTTGAATAATACCAACAGTAGTATCAGGATTCAGGGCGCTCCAGCGCAATCCATTGCTCGCCGTTTGGCCCGACGCTGGGCGCGGCCAGGCCGAAGTGCACGTAGGCCGCAGGCGTGGCGATGCGGCCGCGCGGCGTGCGTTGCAGAAAACCTTGCTGGATCAGATACGGTTCCAGCACGTCCTCGATGGTGTCGCGCTCCTCGCTGATGGCTGCAGCCAGATTGTCGACCCCGACCGGGCCGCCGCCGAATTTGAACAATACCGCTTCAAGCAGTTTGCGATCCATCAGATCGAAGCCGGCCTGGTCGACATCGAGCATCACCAGCGCCGCATCGGCGACTTTTTTGGTGATGTCGCCATTGCCCTTGACTTCGGCGTAATCGCGCACCCGGCGCAGCAGGCGGTTGGCGATGCGTGGCGTGCCGCGCGAACGCTTGGCGATTTCAAACGCGCCATCGTCCTCGATCGGTGCTTTCAGCAGCGACGCGCTGCGGAGCACGATCCGCGTCAGTTCGGCTGCGGTATAAAATTCCAGCCGCGCGACGATCCCGAAACGGTCGCGCAACGGGTTGGTCAGCATGCCGGCGCGCGTGGTCGCGCCGACCAGCGTAAACGGCTGCAGATCGAGCTTGACGCTGCGCGCGGCCGGGCCTTCGCCGATCATGATGTCGATCTGATAATCCTCCAACGCCGGATACAGGATTTCTTCGACCACCGGCGACAGCCGATGAATTTCATCGATGAACAGCACGTCGTTAGCTTCCAGATTGGTCAGGATCGCCGCCAAGTCGCCCGGACGCTCCAGCACCGGGCCGGAAGTCTGGCGCAAATTGACCCCCATTTCGCGCGCGATGATGTGGGCCAGCGTGGTCTTGCCCAAGCCCGGCGGGCCGAACAACAGCGTGTGATCGAGTGCCTCGCTGCGGTTACGGGCGGCGGTGATGAATATCTCCAACTGGCCGCGGATCTTTTCCTGGCCGACGTATTCGTCCAGCTGCTTGGGGCGCAACGCGCGTTCCATCGCCTCCTCGTGGTTCGAGACGGGGGTGGCGGCGATGATGCGCTGTTCGGTAAAGCTGTCGGTCTGGATGCTCATGGTGTGCGTAGCTTAATTTTGGATGACGTAACTTACCTTAACCTTTGGACAATGCCTTCAATGCCAGCTTGATGCCGTCCGAGACGCCGCTGCCAGCCGGAATCTGCTTGGTGGCTTGCAGCGCCTCCTTGTCCGAATAACCCAGAGCCAGCAATGCGTTGAGGATATCGCTGGCCGAATCACTCACCACCAGCCCGCCGGCAGCGCCGAGATCGGCACCGAGCTTGCCTTTCAGCTCCAGCAACAGCCGCTCGGCGGTTTTCTTGCCGATGCCCGGCACCCGGGTCAGGCGACCGGCTTCCTGCAGGGTAATCGATTGTGCCAGGTCGGCCACCGACATGCCGGACAGGATCGACAGCGCCATGCGCGCACCGACTCCGGTGATCTTGATCAGCTGCTTGAAGACAGTGCGCTCTTCGGCGCTGCCGAAACCGTACAGCAGATGCGCATCTTCGCGCACCGTCAGATGGGTCAGCAGCATGACCTTCTCGCCCAGCGCCGGCAGATTGTAAAAGGTACTCATCGGAACGTTGATTTCGTAGCCGACGCCATTGCAATCGATCAATAACTGGGGGGGATTTTTCTCGAGCAAAATACCGGAAAGACGGCCTATCATGATGTTGAGACCCTGAAAATAAGTTACAGGCATCATACAGGACAGGTTTTAACTGAGTATACATACAGCATGCGTAATTTAATCGACGCGTTGATCCGAAACCGGCATCGGTTCCGCCGCACCGGCATTCTTGGCAATTTGGTCGGCGTACTATGGGCGCTGCCATTGAGCTTGTTGGGCCTGATGCTGGCGCTGCCGATCCGGATCTTGCATGGTCGCATCGACCGGGTGACAGGCAGCGTAACCGCGCTGCTGGTGCGCGGCCCACTGGCAGATAAGCTGCTGGAGCGGCATCCGTTCGGCCCGATGGCGGCGATGGCAATCGGACACATCATCATCGCTCGCCAGCACGGTTTGACGCCGCAAACATTGCGCCACGAACTGGCGCATGTATTGCAGGCAGCGCGTTGGGGACCGGCTTTCCCGTTAGCCTATCTGGTCGCCAGCGCCTGGGCGGTGCTGCATGGCCGCCAGGCTTACTGGCATAACCACTTTGAAATCGCTGCGCGCAAGGCCGAAAAGCATTCCCGGCCGACTGAAAGTTAGCCGACCAGGCGCCCGCCCTTGACCCGCAGACCGCGCTTGGCCAGCGCCGGCGCCAGCTTGCCCAGCATTGCCAGCGCTTCGCCGCAATGTGCATGGCAAATCGCCACCCCCAGCGCATCGGCCGCGTCCGGCCCCGGCAGGCTGGGCAGCAGCAGCAGGCGCTGCACCATGTCCTGCACCTGCGCCTTCTTTGCCTTGCCGTGGCCGACCACCGCCTGCTTGAGTTGTAGCGCGGTATATTCGGCCACCGCCAAGTCGGCGCTGACCAGCGCGCAAATCGCCGCGCCGCGCGCCTGCCCCAGCAGCAGCGTCGATTGCGGATTGACGTTGACGAATACCTTTTCGATCGCCGCGCAGTCGGGGCGGTAAGTCGCTATCACTTCGGTGACGCTGTCGAGGATGACTTTCAGGCGCTCCGGCAGGCTGGCGTCGGGCGTCTTGATGATGCCGGATGCGATATAGAATAGCTTGTTACCCTGCTTATGAATGAGTCCGAAGCCGGTGGTGCGCAAACCGGGGTCGATGCCGAGAATGCGCATCTCAGACCCGTTCAGCCAGCGGTTGGGAAATCTTGCGCAAGTCGACTGTATTGAAGTCTTCCGGCAGATCGAAATTGATTGCCTTCGGCAGCAGGAACGAAGGCACGATCGTAGTCAGCATTGCGTACACCAGCAACGCACCGTAAATAGTTTCATCCAGCGAAAAACGCTCGCGCAGGATGCCGGCCAGGACTAGGGTGAAGATCAGCGTCGGCGCCAGCGTGATCGACACGTGCAGGCTGCTGCGGAAAGTTTCATTGAAAATGGCGCGCCGCTGCCCCCACATTATCAACACCCGCAGCGGCAGCACCACGGCGGTGATGCCGATGCCCAGCCACAGCGCCTGCCAGTTCAGCGCTTCAACCGGCATGCTGATGCCGCCATGGAAAAAATAGAATGGCACGAAAAAGGAAGCAAACAGCTTCACCGATTGCAGCATGCTGTCGGACGCCAGCGAAGGCATATGCTCACGCAATTGGCGCGCCAGGAATCCGACCAAAAATGCGCCGACCAGATAATACACGCCGAGTTCCTTGGTGACTGAGGCCGCAATCACGCCCATCAATACCAGGAAGGTAAATTCCGAATTGGGTGCATACGGCAGCACGATACGGCCGAACAGCAGGAACAGGAAAGGCATGGCAATAGCCATTGCCAACATGATGCCCGACGACAGCGCCAATTGCGCGACCGAATCCGATTGCAGCGCGATGAACATCAGCACCAGCGCCAGCAGTTCGCTGGTAATGGCTTTCAGCGCAACCCAGAACCGCTCAGATTCATTCAGACCGAATTGCGACAGCGAATCCAGGATGAAGCCGGTCGATGGTATGAACAGTGCCAGCGCCACCAGGGTCGCCGCCTGCCAGGAAAGTGCCAGAAATTGCATGGCAAGCAAGGCACAGACCGCTACGATCGCCAGCGTCAACAACAAATGGGTAAAAATCGGCCATTTGTATTTGATCAGGTCGCTCAGGCTGACTTCCAGACCGGCAAACAGGAACACCGATGCGATACCGAACACCGACAGCAGCGTCAGGGTTTTGTCGTGATGGTAATCGCCGCCCCAAAGCGAGATCGCGATGCCAAAGAACAGGCAGGTGATCGGCCCCGGGATGCGAAAGCGTTGCAACGCCTTCGGCACCACCAGAATACCCAGCAGCAGCCCCAGATAAGTCAGAGGCTGTACAAATGAATCCGGTAAGTTTAACAACGGTATCGAATCAATGACGGAAATGACGGATGCCGGTGTACAGCATCACCACGCCACGTTCGTTGGCGGCGTCGACCACTTCCTGATCGCGCATCGAGCCGCCCGGCTGGATCACGCAGGTCGCGCCGGCGTCGATTACCACATCCAGACCATCGCGGAACGGGAAGAATGCATCCGACGCCACCGCCGAACCGGTCAGCGACAAACCGGCGTTCTGCGCCTTGATCGACGCGATGCGGGCGGAATCGACCCGGCTCATCTGGCCGGCGCCGACGCCCAGCGTCATGCCGTTGCTGCAAAACACGATCGCATTCGATTTGACGAACTTGGCGACGCGCCAGGCAAACAGCATGTCTTGCATTTGCTGCGGCGTCGGTTGCAGCGTAGTGACGACCCGGATGTCGGCCGGACCGACGTTCCTGGTGTCTGGCGACTGCACCAGCAAGCCACCGCCGACACGCTTGATGTCGAATGGATTCTGACCCTTGCCGAGCGGGATTTCCAGCAGGCGCACGTTCTGTTTTGCGGCAAAAATCTGCTTCGCTTCTGCGGTAAAGGATGGTGCGATCACCAGTTCGACGAATTGCTTGGCAACCGCCTCAGCTGCTGCGCCATCGCAGACGCAATTGAAGGCGATGATGCCGCCGAAGGCCGAAGTAGGATCGGTCTGCAACGCCTTGCTGTACGACTCCAGCGCATTGGCGCCGGTTGCCACGCCGCACGGATTCGCATGCTTGACGATCACGCAGGCCGCAGCATTGCTTGATGCGTCAAAGGTTTTCACGCACTCCCAGGCGGCATCGGCGTCACCGATATTGTTGTACGACAATTCCTTGCCTTGCAACTGGGTATAGTTGGCCAGCGCACCATCGCACGGGCTCAGGTCGCGATAGAACGCAGCGGACTGGTGCGGGTTTTCGCCGTAGCGCATTTCCTGCACTTTTTCGGCAGCGACGTTCAGCGTTTGCGGGTACGGGCTGCGCGTTGCATGCGCCTTGTCGGCACCCAGACTGGTCAGGTAATTGGTGATGGCGCCGTCGTATTGCGCGGTGTGCGCGAATACTTTCTTGGCCAGCGAAAACTTAGTGTCGTAGCTGACTTCGCCGTTGCCGGCCTTGAGCTCATCCAGCACTGTGCTGTAATCGAGCGGGTCGCAAATGACGATCACGTCTTTGTGATTCTTGGCCGAGGAACGCAGCATGGTCGGGCCGCCGATGTCGATGTTTTCGATTGCATCTTCCAGCGTGCACGCATCCTTGGCAACGGTTTGCTGGAACGGATACAGGTTGACCACCACCATGTCGATGGTCGGGATGCCGTGCTGCTTCAGGGCAGCAACGTGCTCAGGGAAATCGCGCCGCGCCAGGATGCCGCCATGCACTTTCGGATGCAGCGTCTTGACACGGCCATCCAGCATTTCAGGAAAGCCGGTGTAATCGGCCACTTCGGTCACTGCCACGCCATTGTCGGCCAGCAATTTGGCGGTGCCGCCGGTGGACAGGATCTTGATGCCCATGGCCGACAGCGCGCGTGCGAAGTCGAGAACACCGGTCTTGTCGGAGACGGAAATGAGAGCTTGTTTGATCATGATGAGATTCTCTGGATCTGAAGTGGCTAACGTGAAGGCAGCAGCAAATATGGCGCACCCCTCACGTTATCCGCCTCTGGATTACAACAGACCGTGTTGCAGCAACTTCTTGCGCAGGGTGTTGCGGTTAATGCCGAGCATTTCGGCGGCAGACGACTGGTTGCCTTCGGCACGCGCCATCACGACTTGCAGCATCGGCTTTTCAACACTCAGAACCACCATGTCGTACACGTTCGATGGTTGCAGTTCACCTAAATCATTGAAATACGCTTGAAGGCTTAGCTGGACGACTTCCTGGATGCTTTCTTTGCTCATGCTTTTTCTTCTAATTCGTTGATGTTTTTGACTGACGTCAATCAATATAGGGGGTATTTTTAATACCGCTTTAAATTATTGCGGAAAACACCTTGCTTTTTAATATACTCCATCTATTTTTCAAAAACTCCGGAACTTCGGGAGGACATCATGCTGCCAGTGCAGATTCCGGGGGGCCATATTGTAACCGCTCGCCATACGCCAATTGCGCACCAAAAAATGTATTCAGCGCCTCCAGTTGCGCATCGATTGCCTCCATCCGGTTCATGCGCTGGCGAAATGCTTCGCCGCCGGGTAAATCGCGCACGTACCAGCCGATATGCTTGCGGGCGGTGCGCACGCCCAGATAATCGCCGTAAAACGCATAATGCGCGCGCAGATGCGCGATCATCAGCGGTTGCACTTCGGCTACCAGCGGCGCCGGCAAATGGTTACCGGTACGCAAAAAATGATCGATTTCGCGGAAAATCCACGGTCGCCCCTGCGCCGCGCGACCTATCATCACCGCATCAGCACCGGTGAAGTCGAGCACTGCGCGGGCTTTTTCCGGCGTCGTGATGTCGCCGTTAGCCACCACCGGAATCGACACCGCCGCCTTCACAGCAGCAATCGTGTCGTATTCGGCGTCGCCCCTATAACCGTCGGCGCGGGTGCGGCCATGCAGCGTCAGCATCGCAATCCCAGCCGACTCGGCCATTCTGGCAATGGTCAGCGCATTCCTGTTTGATCTATCCCAACCGGTGCGAAATTTCAACGTCACCGGCACATCCACCGCGGACACCACCGCATCCAGGATTCGGCCGACCAATTGTTCGTTCTGCAACAGTGCGGAGCCGCACCAGCTATTGCA
>JBDSCZ010000310.1:0-2948 GCA_039920865.1 Burkholderiaceae bacterium | reverse complement strand
GCTTCACGTGTATCTGACATGAACGTTCCATATTTATCGTCTGCTATTGCGATTTGGCGGCCTCGCTCTATACAACAAAACTGGCCGGGAGTTGCTGTGGCAATTGCAATTGCGTTGTCTGCATCGTTTATTTCAATGAACTATGGTGGACCGCAACTGCTATATGCCTTATTTTTTGGTTTGGCATTTCACTTTTTATCAAAAGACTCAACGTGCCAGCCTGGAATTGAATTCTGCAGCAAAGTCTTGCTGAGAGCTGGCGTCGCATTATTGGGCGTGCGCATTACGCTGGAACAAATCGTGTCGGTAGGCATAGCACCGTTAGTTATCGTCATCAGTGCTTTGATGACAACGATAGGATTCGGGTATTTGCTGTCGAAGTGGCTCAAACGGCCGATTGCGGAAGGGTTGCTGTCTGGAGGTTCCGTCGCAATCTGTGGCGCGTCGGCGGCAATGGCGATCTCTGCGGTATTGCCGCAAACCAAAGAAAATGAAAAATTTACATTACTAACGGTAGTTGGCGTCACAGGTCTTTCCACTATGGCAATGATTGTGTATCCGTTGCTTGTAAAGCTGATTGGATTGGATCCGACAGAGGCCGGCGTGTTTATCGGCGGAACGGTCCATGACGTTGCACAAGTTGTCGGTGCTGGCTATCTTGTATCGAACCACACTGGCGATGTCGCTACCTTCGTCAAGTTGACCCGTGTGGCTTGCCTGGTGCCGGTAGTACTCGGTTTGTCAATTGCTTTCAAGGCCAAGAATGGCAAAACCGAACTGGATACCCCGCCGATTGTGCCATTCTTCCTGCTAGGTTTTATATTTCTTGTCATCATCAACAGCCTCGGCGCAATCCCGCATCAGGTTGGCGGCTGGATAAGTGACGCATCGCGCGCTTGTCTGGTGACTGCCATTGCTGCGTTAGGAGTAAAGACTTCATTTCAATCACTGGCATCGTTGGGTTGGCGTCCGGTCATCATGTTGGTAATGGAAACAGTATGGATCGCAGCACTTGTGATCGGCGCGCTACTGCTTAGCAGATAAACGCGACCAACTGATAAGGGAGGCGTCATGAAAGTCATTGTCTTGTGGTCTGGCATGGTGGGCACGGCGTTCACGTGTTTCCTGCACAAGGCAGGTCAGAGGTGACGGTTCTGGAACGCCAACCAGGCGTCGCGCTGGAGACCAACTTTGCCAACGGCTGCCGGATTTTTGTATCACATTCTGAACCCTGGGCAAATCCATGTACTCTCATCAAAGTGTTGAAATGGCTAGGCCAGAAAGATACCCCGCTGTTGTTCCGGCTTCGTCCTGAGTTTCTGCAGTGGAAATGGTGCCTGCAATTTCTGAGTGAATACTCTCCGAAATGGATCTCCTACAATATCCGCCAGATTGTCTCGATCGCGGAATATAGTCGCCAGACCTTAAGGGTTGTACGTGCCGAAACTGGTATTGATTACGATTTTACGGCAACCGACGAATACGGCGACGTCTACAAGTTCGCCTACGACCTGGCTTCTGATGCGGCTGAAGCTGGTGTGCAATTCCAATTCAATACTACTGTCACACGGTTGCAATTCGAAGCCAGAGGCGCTCGTCCGCAAATTACCGCTGTCGAAGTGATCGATGCAAGCAGTCGGCACCGGAAACTGCAGGCTGACGTATGGGTAGTGGCGCTCGGCAGCTTCTCTGCGCCATTGCTGACGCCGCTTGGCATCGATCTAATGATCTACCCGGGCATAGGTTATTCCGGTACTTACCCAATCATCCCTGCAACAGGCCGCGCCGAACGTGTCGCTGACAGATGGCGGCCACAAGCTGGTGGTGTCCCGTTTGGGCGATCGCCTATGGGGTGCCGGCACATGCGAGTTGAATGGCTATTCTCGGGAACTTAACCCAGCCCGCTGCGACGCCATCACGCGGCGTGTTCGTGCCTTGTTTCTGGGGACGTGCGACTACGACAATCCAACGTACTGGGCTGGCTTACGTCCATTGACGCCGTCGAACGTACCCTATATTGGAAAAACGAAATTCGGTAACTTGTTTTTGAAAGCCGGGCATGGCACTCTCGATTGGACAATGGGCTGTGGCTCAGGACGCGCGATTGCGGATATTGTTTGCGGCCGTCAGCCTGAGCTTGATTTCGCATTTACCGGCATGCCACGTCGGGAGCTCATACAAATCTGGTCGCCGGGTCTGGCAAGGATGAATCCACGATGAAGTATTAATGCTCGTAGAGGAAAGCAAGAAAATCCTCATATTTGAAGGGATAAAGATGTAATAAAGCTAGGGGTCCTGACAGAACAAGTCGGGTGAGAAACACCCTCAAACCTGAACTGGATAATGCCAGCGAAGGGAAGCAAAAAATGGAGTTATCCGTTTTTACACAGCTCCTTCGCTATTTTAAGTTTTAGATAAGGAGCCATAATGAACGCCAATCCGAAATTCCTGTCCGCTACCGCTACGGTAGACGCCGCCGCAATCCAGCCGTTGCCGAATTCCAGCAAAGTGTATATCGCAGGCTCGCGCCCCGACATACAGGTGCCGATGCGCCGTATCAGCCAGTCCGATACCGAGGCTTCGTTTGGCTTCGAGACCAATCCGCCGATTTACGTGTATGACACTTCCGGTCCTTATTCCGACCCGGATGCGAAGATCGACATCCGTTCCGGCCTGTCCAGCGTGCGCGGCCCCTGGATCGCCGAGCGCGATGACACCGAAGAACTGTCCGGTCCCAGTTCCGCTTACGGCGTCGAACGCCTGAACGACCCGGAGCTGGCCGAACTGCGCTTCAACCTGCACCGCAAGCCACGCCGCGCCAAGGCTGGCCAAAATGTTACACAAATGCACTACGCGCGCGCCGGCATCGTCACACCGGAAATGGAATTCGTCGCGATCCGCGAAAACCTGCGCCGGCGTGAATATCTGGAAGAATTGAAAGCGTCCGG
>JBDSCZ010000309.1:0-1826 GCA_039920865.1 Burkholderiaceae bacterium | reverse complement strand
ACTGGTATGGCAATAAGGAAATCGGCCACTGCGTCGATTCCGGAAAATACGACGGCCTGGCGTTTCAGGATGCGGTCGATGCGATTGCTGCCGATTTGGCCGCGCTGGCCTTAGGCGAAAAGAAAATCACGTACCGGCTGCGCGACTGGGGCATTTCGCGTCAGCGTTACTGGGGCACGCCGATCCCGATCATCCACTGTGCCGATTGCGGTGCGGTGCCGGTGCCCGAAAAAGATTTGCCGGTGGTGTTGCCGGAAGACTGCGTGCCCGACGGCAGCGGCAACCCGCTCAACAAGCACGCGCAATTCCTGCATGTCGACTGCCCGCAATGCGGCAAACCGGCGCGGCGCGAAACCGACACCATGGATACTTTCGTCGATTCGTCGTGGTATTACATGCGCTACACCTCGCCCGGATCAAACGATGCGATGGTCGATGCGCGCAACGATTACTGGATGCCGATGGACCAGTACATCGGCGGTATCGAGCATGCGGTGATGCATCTGCTGTACGCACGTTTCTGGACCAAGATCATGCGCGACTTCGGCCTGGTCAAGTTCGACGAACCGTTCGTCAACCTGCTCACGCAGGGCATGGTGCTCAACGAAACCTATTACCGCGAAGAAGCCAGCGGCAAGAAAACCTGGCACAACCCGGCAGACATTACGCTGGAACTGGATGAAAAAGGCCGGCCGCTGAGCGCCAAATTACTATCCGACGGCCAGCCGGTCGCCATCGGCGGCACCGAAAAGATGTCGAAATCGAAGAACAACGGCATCGACCCGCAAGCCCAGATCGACCAGTACGGCGCCGATACCGCCCGCCTGTTTACGATGTTCGCCTCGCCGCCGGAACAAACGCTGGAATGGTCGGGCACAGGGGTTGAAGGCGCCAATCGCTTCCTGCGCCGGGTGTGGGCGTTCGCTTATGCGCAAGCCGGCCGTATCGCGACTGCCGGCACCGTAAATAGTGCAAACTTGAACAATGCACAAAAAACGCTGCGGCGCGAAATCCACAAAATCTTGCAACAAGCGGATCACGATCTGAAGCGCATCCAATACAACACCGTGGTCTCGGCCTGCATGAAAATGCTGAATACGCTGGAAGCCGCCAAGCTCGATGACTGTGCCGCGTCCAATGCCGTCATTGCAGAGTGCTTGTCGATATTCCTGCGCGTGCTGTATCCGGTCGCGCCGCATATCACCCACGCGCTGTGGCAGGAACTCGGCTTTGCCGCGGTGCATGGCGACATCCTCAACGCTGCCTGGCCGCAGGTCGATCCGGCAGCGCTGGAACAGGCTGAAATCGAGATCATGATTCAGGTCAACGGCAAGCTGCGCGGCAGTATCACAGTCGCCAAGGATGCCGACAAGGCAACGATTGAAGCCGCTGCACTGGCCAATGAAAATGTGCAGCGTTATCTTGAAGGCACCCCGAAAAAAATCATCGTGGTGCCCGGCAAGCTGGTCAACATTGTTGCCTAACCCTATTGTGTTTCGGAAAAATCCATGACGACAGCTCGCCCTGCAATACTGAAGTATGTTCTCGGCCTGCTGGTCGCCGCCATGCTGTCCGCCTGCGGCTTCCATTTGCGCGGGGCCAGCGACATGGCAATGCCATTCAAGTCAATCTATCTTGGTTTTGCCGACACATCCACCTTGGGCAACTCGCTCAAACGCAATATCCGGGGTGCGGGCAATACGGTGATTGCACCCGACGCCAAGGATGCGGAGGCGATTCTGGACGTCCTGTCCGAGACCCGGGACAAATCCGTGCTGTCGCTCAACAACCAGGGTCGGGTACGCGAATACACGCTGATTTATACG
>JBDSCZ010000308.1:0-8514 GCA_039920865.1 Burkholderiaceae bacterium | reverse complement strand
GCACCCATCAGCTCGGGTCCGGGTCCTTCGCTTGCATCATTCTTGTACATGCCGTACTGATCGCGATCTTCATAACTCATGTTGATCTCCTTGAATGGTTCGATACAATAAATATTGAAAACTACATGGGTCAATTTATGCGCGTTACGGCAAATGTTTTTGATGTCAGTCAAGCCAAATTGAGATTGACAAAATACCGGCACCGGCATGGTCGCGAGGCATGCCGCATGACACTGCTTGCATGCAACAACAGTCGATCACAGTATATGCGCAGCAATAAATGCTTTGAATTTTTTTGGCCTCCCACAGCGTGCTGAACAGTTACTTTATTTTAATAATTATTGATATTGCGCAACATCTGAAGTGATAGCTTCATTAGCATCGCGATACAAGCAGCCGGATTCGATCAGCGCCATAAATACATATTGGCACTGATGGTTACTCCGCACGCTGCATTCACTGATCTCTAAAAAAACCATCAGCACGATGGCTTACGCTCAGGATTGCAGCTTGCTTGCACGACAGTCACCAGGGAGAAATATTCATGAAGCAAAAACGGTTACAACGCATCGGTTCAGTAGGATGCTCTGCTCTTTTTCTGCTGGGAGGAATCGCACATGCCCAGCAGCAGACCGGCACACCAGAAGAACTGACAGCACGCCTGGAATCAATGAAGCAACAGCTTGCCGAACAGAAACAACTACTTGAATCGCTCAAACGATCCGTTGCCGAACAAAAATCAAGCCTCAAGGAAGTCCGCAACACTGTCGGCATGGATGTATTGTCCACGCAACGCGGCGCCGGAAAAGTCGGGGAGCCGGGACAATTGAATTTGGTCCAGGCGGAGCCGCAAGGCATCAAACCGGTAGGGCAAGCGCCTTCCGGAGACGGCCGCCTGCCTGAAGTCGCCCCGATTTTTGAACAGCCTGGCGTGCTGACGCCGAAAGGGAAATACGTGCTGGAACCGTCGCTGCAGTACGGTTACTCGTCCAGCAACCGGGTGGCGCTGGTCGGTTACCCGATTATCCCGGCGCTGTTGATCGGCTTGGTGGATGTGCGCGAAGTCAAGCGCAACACTGTAACCGCTGCGCTGTCGGGACGCTTCGGCATCACTAACCGCTTCGAAGTGGAGGCCAGGGTACCTTATGTCTACCGCTCGGACTCCACGGTTAATCGCCCAATTGGTCAAGGTGCTGCGTCCGATCAAGTGTTCGACAATAGCGGCCGTGATATCGGCGACATCGAATTGGCGGCGCGCTATCAATTGAATGAAGGCGGTGTGGACAAGCCTTTTTACATCGGCGGCTTGCGCTTCAAGTCCCGCACCGGCAAAGATCCGTTCGAGGTGGTAACCGATTGCAACCCGCGATGCGTGGGGGGGGTGAATCCTGCGCCTATCACAGGTACCGGCCTGCCACTAGAATTGCCGACTGGCTCCGGTTTTTATTCATTGCAGCCTAGCCTGACTATGCTTTTCCCGTCAGATCCGGCAGTTTTTTTCGGCAGCGTCAGCTATCTGCATAACTTCAAGCGTACCAATGTCAGCCGCAAAACCTTAAATGGCAACGAGGAATTACTGGGTACGATCGAGCCGGGTGATGTCATAGGCTTCAATTTCGGCATGGGCCTGGCACTGAATGAAAAATCTTCGTTCAGCATCGGTTACGACCATAACTCGGTAGGCCGGACCAGCCAAAACGGAACGACAGTAACAGGCTCAGTCAGGACCCAGCTTGCCACCCTGTTGCTCGGCTACTCCTACCGCCTGAACGAAAGTACTTCATTGAGCGTATCGGTGGGTGCGGGCCTGACACGGGACACGCCGGATGTGTCGCTCACGGTCAGATTGCCGATGACATTCTAATTAGATGTGGGTGCAAGTTACGGGTCTTAAGCTGGGGTTCTGAATGTTTGGTCCGCTATACCGACATAGCGGACCAGTCTCTCAGAACTCTGGTGTAACTTTGAAGTGAAAATTGATGTTGCCTTTGTCCTCGAAAAATACGAAAAACGCGTAGCTTGGCGCTGAGCTTGCGAAGCCCAACATCGTGCGCAAAATATTGCGCTGATAACGCGTCATACCAACATACGATGCTACAGTATATTTAACTTACGCAATAAACACATGCGGAAAACACCATGAAAAATACGATACTCCTTGTTTTTGTAAAATAAACGTATTGTTAGTCAGGTTCGTGCTTTTCGTGTCTTTCGTGGACGGCATACCATCCAGCAAGTATCCCAAAGCTTTGCCACACCGAAAGTCGGCACAAGGCGAGTAAGGTCGATGAAATACTCATTCCGCCTGGTTTTAACCGGGCAAAAAAAGAACATGTATGCCCAATGGGGATTGCCTCTGAATCTGCAGGCCTGTCCCAAGTGCGCGGCGCTTAACAATACGACGGCAACACTGTGCGTCAAATGCAGTCATCCGTTATCTGAACCAGGCAAGCCCGCCGAAAATTCGAACGTAATTACGAATTCTGGAGTTGCGCCTGAGACACCCACTGAACGCGGGGACTTGAGTCAACACAAGGCGACAACATTACACAATAAGCACAGCAAGATTTCAGACGACCTGAAGAGTAAAGCATCAACTGCCCTGCCTGCCGGTGCGGCCGCATCTCAGGCCGCGCCCGCATCTGACCAAGCTGCGCAGGATGTGCCGGCAAACAACAGACGTTTTAGTATGAGCAATGAACAGAAATGGCAGCGGCGAATATGGGGTGCAGTATTTTTTGCATTCTTTGCAATCCCGATTATCGTTGTCGTCATTTCGCTGCAGCCGTCTATCACATCACCCTATGCAAGCAAGAATCTCGATAAGAACACTGGCAGCAGCGCAGTTATCCAGCCGCCGGTGGTGCCTGTGCAGGATATTGAGATGGCTGCAACCGCCCCCCTCACAGAGGCTGCAGCCGTTCAGCAGCTGCCGGAGACAAAACCCCAAGCCCCAACGCCGGCAAAGCCAAGTGCGCCAGCAACGCCAGCAACGCCTGCAGTCCCAATTCCGCAACCAGAAAAACCGGGAACGCCTGAAAACTCACCCTGTTCTGAAGCCGCACACGCGTTAGCACTGTGCGATACCGATGCAATTAAATGAAAAGGAAGCGTCATGAGAAAGATGGGTTCTATCCTCTGTTTGTTGCTCTTGCTCCCCACGCTGGCCTGGGCCCGCATGGAATACAAGATCGTGACTGCATCCGAACGCGGTACTTATATCCAGATTGGCCGCGACCTCGCGAAGTGGGTTGCCGAACCGGCAGATATAGCGCTGGAAGTACTGCCATCCAAAGGTTCAGCGGAAAATGTACAGCGCTTACGCTATGAACCCGGCGTCAAGTTTGCCCTGGTGCAGTCCGATGTGTATCAGGGGCTGCTCGATCAGGCCGGCACTGGGAACAAGCAGGCTAGCCAGATCATCCGCCCTTTGCGGGTCATCATGCCGCTATATGATGAGGAAATTTACTTTGTCACGCGTGCCGATTCTCCGCTTAAATTCATCCATGAAATGAAGGACAAAAAAATCAATGTGGGCCCGGTAGGCAGCGGCACGGCCCTGTCCGCAACAACGCTATATAAGCTCATGTTCGGCCAGGCCTTGCCTGATGCCAACGCGAGTTACCTCTCCAATGAGGAGGCGCTACTCAAGCTCACTGGCGATAAATCACTGGATGTGGTGATCATCGTTGCAGGCCAGCCAGCCAAGCTGTTTGCAGACATGAAACCGGAAGCACGGGGCTTCATAAAATTGCTCCGCCTTGATGACAAGGCGCCCGAAACGGTGCGAGCGACCAAGACTTATTTTCCAGCCGCCATTCGCAGCACCAGCTATCCAAACTGGATCACCGAAGACATACCGACACTGACGGTCAAGGCGTTTCTTGTCACCTACGATTACAACTTGAAAATAACGCGAGCTCAGCTGAACCGCTTCGCACAGGCCTTTTGCCTCAATTTCGATAATTTACAGAATCTCGGGCACCCGAAATGGAAGCAGGTCAAAATGGAATTGCCGCCACTGGGCAAAGGCTGGAGCTACTACCCGTCGATGGAACGAATATTACGCGCCTGCGTGGCCCGTCGCGCAATAAGCACCAAACCGGTACTGCCGTCACCGGTCGCGAGAAAATGCAGTCAGCAAGAAAAAGTATTGGGGCTGTGCGGAATGTGAAACGCCACCGGGAACAGGATAATCGAGCAGCCAAAAGCCCTGCCATGTGATGCATAAAGCATTTCATGGCAGGGCTTTATGGATTTGAGCAACTGAGCAACTGAGCAACTAATACTCATCTAACGCCCAATGAATTTCCCAATGCATCCCTGAGTGAAGCCTGCGCATTGATCGCTTTGAGAACGCCCAAACTGTTGACTGCCGTATTGATGACCGTCAGGCTCTTGATATTCTGGTTATCCAAGGTATTCTGAATCACCGTTGCAGCAACTGTTTGTGGCAACGGGCCTGGTTGGAATACGTTGCCAGGGCCATTCTGAATCAGGTTCACTGCTGCACCCGTTATGCTGCCGATTTTTGCCTGCTCCGTGGTCAATCTGGCCTGTTCACTGTTTATCTTGGCTTGTTCGCTGCTCAAGCGGGATTGCTCGCTATTGATCCTGGCCTGCTCGCTGGCGATCCTGACTTGCTCACCCAATCCTGCTTGCGCTGCGGCCACCCCGGTTGGCGCTGCCGCAGCCGCAGTTTGACCTGCTGCCACCCCGACTTGCGCTGCCGCAGCCGTAGTTTGACCTGCTGCCACCCCGGCTCGCGCTGCCGCAGCCGCTGTTTGCCCTGCTGCAGCACTGGCTTGCGCAGCCGCAGTCGCAGCCGCAGCTGCTGTTTGGCCTGCTGCCGCGCCGACCTGGACTGCTGTAATCCTGGCTTGGTCTGCAGCAAGTCTGGCCTGGTCTGCAGTCACTTTTGCTTGTTCTGCCACAATCCTGGATTGATCTGCTACAACCTTGGCTTGATCTGCTGCGATCTGCGCCTGGCTGGCAGCGAACTTGCCGACATCAGGTATGTTGAAGCTGACGCTGGTGGTCAGATTACCGTTGATATAGACCGCACGTTCAATACCAAAAGAAACCAGCAATCCTGCCCCGTTATCAAACCCCCCGCGCATGTCATCGAGGCTGTTGTTGCTCACAGCAAGCCATTCCTGTGCAGGACTTTGCTCACGGCGATTTTTATCGATTTGATCGGCTTGTTCTGATTGCAGGGCAATCTTCTCTGGCCGCATCGGATCCGTTGCCGAAGTCGATTGCGTCCCACGGTTGGACAGCACTGTTGGCTGAACTACTGGAACAGACGCTTGTATTGTCGTGTCCAGTGCATCGCCACTGGCTAACCCAAACAGGTCGGGCCGTCGTTCTGATAGTGAACTTAGCGTTGCATGAATTGCATCTGTCGCATTATCTGGCAATGCATTTTCTGACAACCGTGATTCGGCATTGTCCGGATCGAGAATCCACTGATTGCCAGTAGAGTAATCTGGCTGCTTCGCCACAACGTCATTCGGCGCAGTCACTGGCAGCTCCACCACTTTATTGTGTTGCACCTGCGTCAGGCTGGATAATCTGCGCGGTGCATTTTCCCGCTGGAGCGGCGTGGCATCGGCGGCGTGACGGCCCTTGTTCTGCCATTTCTCCTGCGCATTCTCCGACGCCTTCACCTGATGCATCGGCGGCAGTATGGTTTCGCTTTCCCGCCAGGTAAGCCAGAGTTTTTCAATTTCATCACTGGCGGCTGACGGAACCGTCATGTTGCGTGCGATCCGGGATTTCCCTCCCGTTGACACAATTCGTTTTCCGGTTCGCGTCAACGGCAGCATGACCGGCTCAAAATTGTGCGCAACATCTGCCAGTGACCCAGAATTACGCTCTGTCAGTCTGGCTTCTGCATGTCCAACACCGATACAAGATATACCGGCACCAATAAACGCGCAGAACATAGTGCTTAATTTAGGTGCTTGTTTCATATATAACCCGTCAGAAATCGCCGGGACCGAACTTCGGCAGCGTCACATTAGCCAGGCCATCATGATTGATGCCTTCGGCCAACGGCGCTCTCGGTGCGACGCGCCAATCGGCGTTGTCGTTGAATTTCGCCAATTCCTGTTTATTGTGAATCACAAACAGAAGCTTATTTACCCATATCGATTCAAAACTTTTGCGAGAAATTGCCCGCGTTCCATTGGATGGATCGCCGATTAAAATGCGTCCGTCACGCAAGCCCTTGATGACAACAAAATGGTGATACCCTTTTTCCGCAATCAACACGATGGCGGGAAAATGTGAGTCAATCAGTTTTTGCAATGGTTGCTCGAAGCCGTCTGCCTTGAAGCCATGGGCCTCAAGATACAGTTTGATATCCAGCAGCGAGAAGCCCTCTTTCTGAATTTTTTGCCGGTCACCCCGAGCAAACATTTCCTCAAACACGGCCTGTTCGGACACCGGATAATCATATTGGTGCGTAAGCAATGTCGCAACAGCCGCCGAACCACAACTAAAATCATATTGCTGGCGCAGGGTCGACTTGAAGCGCGCTTCTTTCAGGCTGGTTACAGGCACCGTATATTTTCCACCAATGCCGGCCAACTCCAGCATCCCGGCATCTGCTGGCCCGGCCGCCAACGCGACGGTTGTTGCTATCAGTGCAATCAAGGTTTTCATGGCTTATTTCATTTGGACATTGACGATGGTCGCATTCTGGATCAGCACATTGGCTCCCGTGTTTTGAATAACGGTTGGCAGGCCACTGGCGTTGGTAAATGCACCTCCACTGATTGTATTCATGCCGGTATTCACATTGGTGGCCGAATTGCGACCTACCGTGCCACTCAATTGCATATCATTGCTGACGATGTCGGTACCGCCACGGTAACTTTCCAGTTGATCCGCACGCATCGCCGGTCCCATGCCAGCAACCATGACGGTTTTTTTTGAAGCCACAGTGACTGGAACTGTATCTGATACATTGGCGTTGATGCCTGACACCGGTAACGGTGTGCTATCTGGCGGCAAGTCTGCCGACATGGCCCAGTACGGCAAACATACCGCTAGTGCCACAACGACTTTAACCGCATGGTTAATTGATCGCATGTTGCTCACTCCTCGTTGACGCCCTGCCTCTGAGATACCTGATATTGGAACACCAACCTGTACTTGATCCACCGTCCACCGCCTCGATATCACGAACCTGAATGGCCGTTTTATCAAATTTGCCCAGTCGGAAGGCTTGCTACAAGCTGCATACTGTTCTTCTTCTGATACTCAGAAAGTCCCGCCGCTGGCTATTGCTCTGTTGCTGCCTGCGGCGGGCCATTTCACTTACTTGCCTACGGCCAAATTAGCCTGGACGTTCACACTTTGCTGTATCAATGATGCAATTCCACTGTTCTGGTTTGCGATCATGATGCCCGCAGCGGACTGCCCGACACTAGTCATGGTATTGGACATGTTGAAAGCACCGGCATCCACCAGGACATTACCGCCATTGCCTCCTGCTGCACCATTCCCAGCACCGCCAGTAGCCGCACCGCCCGCAGCGCCGGCTGCGCCTGCACCGCCAGCACCACCGGTGGCAGCACCATTGCTAGCAGTATTGGTAGCGCTGCCGCTGGTTGCTGAGCCGCCGGCACCGCCAGCGCCGCCTGTATTGCTGGCAGTGCCGCCACTGCCGCCTACCCCGGTTGCTGCGCCGCTACTGGCTGTCGCTGTGCCCGTAGCTGCACCACCGGTGCCGGTGCCCGTACCGCTGCTAGCTGTTGCCGTGCCGGTAGCTGCACCACCGGTGCCGGTACCTGCACCGCTGGTAGCTGTCGCTGTACCGGTAGCTGCACCACCGGTGCCGGTGCCGGTACCGCTGGTCGCTGCGCCTGCTGTAGCGTCGCCGCCGAGGCCGGCAGCGATACCTGCGCCGTCACCTCCGGTACGGCTGGAACCGCCACGATTACCCCGGCCATTGGCACCACCGCCAGCGCCGAAGCCACCGAAGGCCGCGGCGAAGCCGCCATTGGCGCTGGTACTGGCGTTGCCGGAATCACCGTCGCCTCTTCCACCGACGGATGCGTTTAGAGCGCCCGCTCTGCCGGAGTCACCATCACCTCTTCCACCGACGGATGCGTTGAGAGCACCCGCATTGCCGGAGCTACCATCGCCATTACCACCGGAGGCTGTGTTATTGACATCGGCTCGACCGCTAGTAGCAGTGACGTCACCACCCCTGCCACCGCGTGCGTTTCTGGCATTACCGCCGTCGCCACCATCGCTGCCCGTTGCATTGCCGCTGCGAGCAGAAGCCGAGACACTGCCGTTCCTGGCATTGCCGCCATTACCGCCATTGCCACCATTACCACCGTCGCCGCCATACGCTTTGCCGCCAGTACCATTGCCGCCATTGCCGCCATTGGCATCACCGTAGTTCCTTGCGCTGTTGCCGATGTCACGGATCGAATTGCCGCTTACGCTGCCGTGGAGTTTGCTGACGGCGATCGCTTTGCTGGTATTGAAGGAGTT
>JBDSCZ010000307.1:0-13040 GCA_039920865.1 Burkholderiaceae bacterium | reverse complement strand
CCGTACTCGTAACTGGCGTGAATGCGCTGCGCTTGCGCATCCGTACCGGCTGCGCCCATCGCAACGAACAGCGGCAGCAGATGTTCTTCGGTCGGATGATTGCGGGCGGCAAATGGTGCTTGCTGCCGGTAGTCGAGCAACGCGTCACGCTGGTTGCCGAGCACGCGACTGGTCATCCATTGGCTAAAGTCGCTGACCCAGGCCGGGGCACTGGCATCGATCGGTTTTCCCCAAACTTCATGCAGATTGTGCGTCAGCGAGCCGGAACCGATGATGAGCACGCCTTGATCACGTAACGGTGCCAGCGCCTGTCCGATCCGGTAATGTTCGGCTGGAGTCGCGCCGCGTACCAGCGAAATCTGCGTTGTCGGAACGTCGGCTTCTGGATACATCAGACTCAGCGGCACCCAGGCGCCATGATCGAGTCCGCGTTCCTGACTGTGCTGCACCGATAAACCGGCCTGTTCCAGTAGTCGGGTTGCCTGTGCTGCCATCTCCGGCGTTCCTTTGGCCGGATATTGAATTTCGCCCAAGGCAGCTGGAAAACCGCCGAAATCATGGATTGTTTCAGGCTCTGCGGCAAAACTTACTGCCGGAGCGTCCATGGATTCCCAGTGGGCCGAGATAACGACAATGGCTTTCGGGCGGGGCAGTGTTTTGCCCAATTCCGACAGAAAGCGACGCGCCGGACTGTCCTGAATGGCCAGCATCGGCGAGCCGTGGGAGATGAATAATGTCGGTAGCTTGATCATGATGCTGTTCCTGTAATATTTTTTAATGCCGATCCCAACAGACTCCTAGACGGCGACAGCAGCCTTGATATGCGGATGCGACTGGTAGCCGGTGATCTCGAAATCGTCGAATGTGTAATCGAAAATCGAATCCGGCCGGCGCTTGATCTGCAGTTGCGGCAGCGTAAATGGGGTGCGCGACAGTTGCTCCTGGACCTGCTCCATGTGGTTCGCGTACAGGTGGCAATCGCCGCCGGTCCAGATGAAGTCGCCCAATTCCAAATCGGCCTGCTGCGCCATCATGTGCGTTAGCAGCGCGTAGGACGCAATGTTGAAAGGCACTCCGAGGAAGATATCGGCGCTGCGCTGGTACAACTGGCACGATAGCTTGCCGTCGGCTACGTAGAACTGAAACAGGCAGTGGCATGGCGGCAGCTTCATCTGCGGGATGTCGGCCACGTTCCAGGCCGAGACGATCATCCGGCGCGAATCGGGATTGTGACGGACCTGTTCCATTAGCTGCGCGATCTGGTCGATATGCGCGCCGTTTGGCGCTGGCCAGTTGCGCCACTGGTAACCGTAGATCGGCCCAAGATTGCCATCAGCATCGGCCCAGTCATCCCAGATCGAGACGCCGTTGTCTTTCAGGTACTTGATATTGGTGGAGCCGGCCAGAAACCAGATCAGCTCGTGAATGATCGATTTCAGGTGCGCCTTCTTGGTCGTGATCAGCGGGAATCCCTGCTGCAGATTGAAGCGCATCTGGTAGCCGAATACCGAGCGGGTGCCGGTGCCGGTGCGATCGGTTTTTTCGCTGCCATGTTCATAAACATGGCGCATGAGTTCAAGGTATTGGCGCATGGTGGTTTTGGTGAAAAAGGTGTGGGGATTATAAGTTACTTCCACACCGTAGGCAGCGCAGACGTTCGGATTCCAGAATCTTGCAGAAACCAGATTATTCTAAAAATTGGCGGGGTATCATTTAAAACACGGTAATTTGCGCAGGTATTTATTGTGATTTTAAAAATACATTATGCAGTATTGTAGTCAATGAAAATCGGGGCGGTCGCGCATTATCCGGCCCTTTTTGATCCGTGCCTGATAAACGCGCTCGGCATGGCGATCAATGCTTGCAGCGTCGCCTTCGCCTGCATCGCTAAGCTTACGAAGCTGACTTTCCTGGCAACAGGAGCGGATCGCGCAAGCGAATGATGTGCTGGATGTCATCTTCATCGATAACGCTGATGCTGTGCAAGCCGGTCACGCTTTCGTCCACATGTATCATCTTCGGCTTGTGAATCAGGTGGTTAAGCCCTTCCAGGCCGACCTCCAGCATGTCGCTCTTCGGATCAAAGACCACGCCGAACATCGGTACCCATTCCGCTGCTATATGGTCGCCCAGATTCAGGCCGAGCACTTCGATCTCGGCGCATTTGTTCTCCAGGCCACCGACTTTGGAAAGGTCGTCAAAAAACGATTTCCATTCTGTTTTTTCAATTTTCCGCGTAGACATGATGCATGCTCCATGAAGTGAAAATACAAATGCGTTCATTGGCGTGCCAAGCAGGCTGTGCACTGCCAGATGAATTCCTGCGATGTATTTTTTCGATAAGTCGATAATCCGATAATTCCTAGCTGACCTTGATCTGGGTCTCTTTGGTTGCTGTCGGCTTCGCCTTGGCCAACTCGATCTTCAGCACGCCGTTATGATAAGTTGCATTTCCCTGGTCGACGATGATGGGTGCAGGCAATGGAATGGTACGGCTGAAACTGCCATAAGCGCACTGCAGCACACGGTAGCGTCCATCGCCGGACTCCGAATTGAAGTGTTTTTCTCCGCGCACGATGAGCACATCGCCGCGCACCTCGATGTCGAAATCGCTCTTTTCCATGCCTGGCACTTCGAGTCGCACCACGATCTTGTTGCTATCCTCAAACACATCGCCTGCCAGCAGCGCCCAGTTCGGCGCCGGCAAGTCAAAATCATTGCGGATATTGGTGGCGGCGGATGATTTATCGCCGGGTTTGAAGCGGGTCAACGCGCCTGCTGCCTGATGACGCAATCGGCGCCATCCTTCGGTGGCCGAATCCCATAACTCCTCTACATCCTGTTTCAGTTCTTCAAGTATGCGCATGGCGACTCCGTTGCAATGTGGCGCACCTGCTGTGCGTTGGCTTCCAGAAGGCTACTTCTGTTCAAGCGTGGAAATAGAGTAGACCCGCGACTGTTGTGTGGTTTTGTCGAAAATCAAAAGCCGCATTGTTGGCATCCCTTTGCCCAGAAATTTTATATCGCCATGATATTGGTGGAAAGGTAGCGGCCGGCGTCATGGCGTCGGTTCACGATCGGTATCCAGCAATGCCAGCATTTTCCTGAGACCGCGGCTGGTGAATACATTGCCGCGTTCCAGTCAGCCGCACCTGCCCGATTGCGGGCCTGGTTTTTACTATCGACTGCATCGTGGTGACGCAATCCAATCGTGAACAGTGCAACGGACCGATACCGGACAGGATATGAATCATCTAAATGGATGGAGAAGCGAATGCAGTTATTTTTTGTCGTCGCCGCTATGGGCTAGTCCGAGAGCGATTAGTTCGCTCACAACGCCAAGAAAGGCCAGCACTGCGCCGATCCACACATTGGCCGGCGCAGGAACATGCCCGAATCTCCCTTGAAAATATTTTGATGGTCCGTATCTCTGCAATGCCCATGGCGGGCATTGAGGAAATCGGAAAGCCGATCTGAATGCATCATGAACGGTGCGATTGCGGCAGCGTTGATTTTGCTCAAAACAGCGCTATCGATCACTTATATTATCAATATGAAGCTTTGCAAAAAATAAGTGGATATTGCGTTTTGTGGTTGCTGTTTTGTGATTGCTGTTATGTGATTGCTGTTATGTGATTGTTTTAGCCCGATACGCCCTTGCCCAACTTTTTCCGTCTTTTCATGCCAATTGTGCCCGACTGTTCAATGCTGTCACGCGCACAGGAACCAGCTATTGGGTGGGGCAAATGACTGCATTTCTTCTTTTTCGTTATTTGGTGTGAAACAGTGTGTTTAACCGGAGGCCAGCATGTCGAACGTATTGAAGGTCATAGAAGTCCTTGCCGAATCCACGAAGAGCTGGGAGGATGCTGCCGCGCTGGCGGTTGCGAAAGCAGCCGGATCGGTGCACAGCATCAAGTCCATCTATATCAAGGATTTTGAAGCGCAGGTCGAGAATAACAAGATAACCAACTATCGAATTACCGCCAAGGTGTCTTTCGTGATCGACTAAGCGCTGCCATACGCCACAGAGGCGGTACCGGAAATTCAGACAGACGGCAGATATGTATTGACCTGTCATGTGATTGAGACCGATCAAGCATTTGGCGCGATGCACGGCCGCTGCGGTGCCGACTTGGGCTATTGCGCCGCGTGGAACACATTGAAAAATCATCGCTGCTGACAAAATGGTGCGAATAGGACGCGCGCTAGACCGGGAAGCAATCCCGGCTATCGTCGCGGCCTGCGGACGAATGATTGCTGCTTGCTGGTATTGCGGGCTAGATGCGGATATTTATTGTTGTATAGTATTTTAAAATACGCAATGAATATATGCGTAAAATGCCATGAAAATTAATATACTCCTAGTTAAACTGATGTATTTCAAATGCAAAGCCGGACATTAATGCCTGTGCCGGACTAACTCTGTACCAAACCAGTCCACGCGCTGCTGTGGGCGCTCAATCGAAATATTTGACTAGACTATCCAGTTCGCGTGCGGTTTGTTCCAGCTGCTGCGACGCGGCCCAGGCCTCCTGCACAGCGGCGCGGTTTTCGACGATCAGCATTGCAACCTGATTCAATTGTGCCACCGTGTCACTCATCGAGAATGCTTCCAGACGTACCGCCGTCGCCAGGTCTTGCGCCATTTGCGCCAAGTTGCTGCCCTGCGCATATGCATGGGCATGGGATTGCTCTGGCAGTGGCGGTTCGGTGGTGATTTGCATCAATGGCGCATCGGCCACGCCTTCCAGCGTTGCCGTTGCGGCCATCTCGATCAGCATTTCTGACTCGTCCCACAGCGGCGCCCACTGGGCGTCGCCATCCACGCCTTCTGCCAGTTGCATCATCGTCTGTGCATCGTCGGCCAGTCTGCTCAGGCCGTCGCATGCCAGCGTAGCGGCATCGAGCGTCTGGTAGACCCGGTCGTGTTGCTCTTCCGAATGCTGCGCCACGTTCATCATGGTCTGGTTCAGTCGCTGGCACTGCTCGCGAATCGAACCGGATGAATGCCGGATCTCGTCCATCATCACTTTCAGATGCAGCTGCATCACCGTCACGCCGGTCATCACGCGTCCCGGCTCGCCGGAACCGGAGGTGTCGTTCTCGCCCGACAGCGTGCCCTCGGCGATGCGCTCGAGCGCCGTTACCGCCGATTGCAGGGGCAGCACCGTGCCGCGAAAGAAATACACGCCGGCAAGCAGCATCACGAGGCAGCCGAGCGAGATGCCGGCTATGGCAATGATGGAGATCAGTTCGTTGCGCTCGTTGACGCTGCGGAAGTTGTTGCTTGCCTTGTCGGCCAGGAATTCGAGCAGATCGCCGGCGCTCTGGTTAGCTGCATCGTACAGTGGATCGACGCGCTCGCGCATCAGCGCTTCGCCCTTGCGATAATCGCCCTGTTGCAGCGCCGCCCGAGCCGGCATCAGCCCCTGTTCGACATAGCGTTGGCGCGCGGCCCAGTAGGTCTGTGCCAGGTCGCGCTCGGCGGGGCTGCGCGCGAGCTTGTCGTAATCGGTCCACAGCGCATTGATTTCATCTTTGTTGCGGACGAGCTGGGCCAGATGATCGGCGATCGGAACCACCACGTCAGCGGGTTGACTTGGTGGGCCGTTGCGTAGCGCCAGCGCCACCTGGGCCCGGTTGTCTGCCATCAGGAAGTTGATGCGGCCAATCGACTGCATCGGCGCCATCTCGTTGAAATACAGCCGTTGCATTGCGCTGCTCGACTGGCTCAGGCCGGTGATGCCGAGTACGCCGCCGGCGATCATCATCAGCGTGACGAAGGCAATGCCGAGTACGACCCCGTTCTTGACCGACAGGAAGCGGCTCCAGCCGCCGCCGCTCTGGTGCGGCATGCGTCCGCTGCGCGCAACTTGCGCGTACAGCGTTTCGGCCTGCGTGATGGCTTCGCGCGTCGGCTTGGTGCGTGCCGACATATAACCGATGGCGCTGCCGTTCTTGCGCACTGGCACCACATGCGCATCGACCCAGTAGTGGTCACCGCTTTTGCAACGGTTCTTTACCACGCCGCGCCACGGAAAGCCTTTTTTAAGCGTATCCCACATGTTCTCGAACACGACTGGCGGCACATCCGGGTGGCGCACCATATTGTGGCTGGCGCCGATCAGTTGCTCGCGCGAAAAGCCGCTGGCCTTGACGAAAGCATCGTTGACGAAGGTGATGATGCCCCTGGTGTCGGTGCGCGACACCAGTCTCACGTCTTCGTCAATCAGGATTTCGTGACCGGTGACTGGAAAGTTCTTTTTCATGACAGCCCTTGTATCGGAAAAGTGTTGGCTATTTGATCCATACGCGCTTGATTGTGACCGCGGCAGAGCGGCAATTGGAATACGGCACCATGCTGACGATCTCGAAATCCGGATTCGCGGTATTGCGCCGCACCGGCTCCAGCAGCGGCATACCGCGCTGGTCGTAGACGGTGTATACGCGTGCGTCGGATTGCTTGTGGGTGCAGCACTTGACGACCGCGACCTCGCCGTTCTTCAGCTTGACGATGGAGCCGGGCGGGAAAATGCCGATTGCCTTGATCATGGCCTGGATCAGAACGCCATCGAGGCTGACATCTTTTTGCAGGTAGATGTCGCGCAGCGCACTCTGCGCGAAGTGCTCCTTGTCGCGGTAGGGCCGCGGCTTGGTCATCGCGCTAAAAGTGTCGGCGATGGCCAGGATGCGCCCGCCCTGGCCGATGGCTGCGGCCGTTATGGCGTGCGGATAGCCACTGCCGTTGAGACGCTCGTGATGCTGCTCCACCGCGCTTAGCCACACCTGCTCGTCCACGCCGGCAGTGCGCAGGATCTGCACGCCGCCTTGCGGATGCGCCTGCACCGGCAGTTTGAGCGCGACGGACAACGGCCCGCGGCATTGGTCGAGTTCGGACTGGATGGCGAGCATGCCGATGTCGCGCGTGAGCGCAGCACACACCAGCGACAGCCGCTCCTGCGCGCCGATCCCGCTGCGGCGCGCGACAATTTCCGTCAGCACCGCGCCCATCACCTGGTGCACGACAATGTAAGGGTTGACGTAATCGAGATGCGCCGCCGCCAGCGAACTGTCGACATCTTCGGCGCACAAGGCCTGGATTTTTGCCGCGAACTGCCTGATGCGCGCGTTCAGGTCGATCTGCTCCGGCATCCTCAGAGCGGTAACCAGGCTGTGCTTCAGGTTCAGGATCAGGCTGCCCATCTGCTCGAACACCGGCATGGCTTCTCCGGGAACGCGTTGCGGCGTTGCTGCGCGTGGCGCTGCCGATGGCGGTATCCATGCGGCGTCCACTGCATTCATCAGGCACTTGCGCTCGATGATGCGGCTAACCTGCGCCGGCATCGTCAGCACGACCCCCCTGCGCAACAGCAGCCGCCCCTCAGGGTCAAACACTGAAAAGAGCAAAGGTTCACCGAGTTTGATGTCGGCGGCAGTGATCTGACGCTTCGATGGCTGCATAGGGGTCTATAGGCGATGTTGACTAAAGGCAATTTTTTGAATTGTATATTACTTAATTGCGGCTTCGCCATTGATACCGCGAAAGCGGCAAAATTTGTCCTCGCCCAGCGCTTTTTCGCTTCGATTTCCTCCATCCGACAGGCTGCGATATTCCCGCAACAAAACTGGCGCCTCCGGCGCCATCCACACGTGCTGCGCGCAACCATGATGCCGACCCCGGTCGGCGGCGCTACCATCTCACAATGGCGTGTCGAGTCATGCCGGCAGACAAAAATACGGCGCCGGTAAAGATAGACATTCTCGGTGTCAAAACTATACTGCAAGTTCCAAATCCGCTCTCCAATGGAGGAAAATCATGGTCAAAGTCGCGTTATTCGTCCGTCTGGAAGCAAAACCCGGCAAGGAGCAGGAGGTCGAGAATTTTCTCATCAGCGGCCTTGCTCTGGTGCTGGAAGAGCCGGCAACGACTGCCTGGTTCGGAATCCGCCTGGGACCTTCCACTTTTGGAATCTTCGATGCGTTCCCGGATGAGGCGGGGCGGCAGGCGCATCTTGCGGGCAAGGTCGCGGCGGCGCTGATGGCAAAGGCATCCGAGCTTTTCGCCAGTCCGCCGTCGATCGAGAAGCTTGACGTCCTTGCCGCAAAACTACCCGGCTAAGCCAGCCCGGCGTTCCGGTCGACGTTTCTGCCTGTGCTACCGGGCACAGTTGCGCTGCAGTTGCGTTTATGCGTCAGGCGTTTTCAATCTGCGCCCTGAAAAACCCGTCGATAAGGATCTGTCACTATGACAAGCAAAACCACCAAAACTCCCGGCCAAACACCCGACCCAACACCCGACCCAACACCCGCCCAAACACCCGACGAAGCCCAGATTCGCCAGCTCATCGCGGATCGGGCAAATGCCATCTGCGCCAAAGACCTGGACCGTATCATGGCCCACTACGCCACAGAGACTATCGTCTTCGATGTGAAACCGCCGTACCAAACCAGAGGGGCCGATGCCTGGCGCCGCGTCTGGGAGACGTGCCTGCCTTACTTCCCGGCCGCCTTCGGGACAGAAACGCGCGATCTCAGCATCATCGTCAGCGGCGACCTGGCTCTGGCCCACTGGCTGTGGCGCTTCAAGGGGAAAAGGGATCATCCGGCGATGCAGACCTGGATGCGCAACACCGCTGGCTACCAGCGGATTGAAGGCAGATGGCAGATCGTGCATGAGCATTGCTCGGTCCCTTTTAATCCCGAAACATCTAAAGCCGTATTCAGTCTCGAACCGTAGCCTGAGCAAAAAGCAGCAGTCGAAACGCATCGCGTCCGTTCCCTGTGAAGGTGCTATGCGGCGCTGGTTATTATTTGCTAAATAGGGGGTATGCCGATAAACATGGTATTTTCCGCATGATTTCATTGCATGATAAAAAATATAGCAGGCAGTATATTTTCGGTCGCGGGTGCCGCATTGCACCGCGAACGGCGCGGCGTCCAGGCTTGCCGCCAACTGCAATCCGGTCGGTACCTTGCGGGTCGCTGGCGTTGCCTGTTCTTTGCGTTTTCACAAACTCAGTCCTACTGTCAAAGCTTATGGTTATCTCTACGTTGCGGCCACGCCCTCCGGTGGATAGCTTGGGCAGCGTGCGCCTTGCCTTAGCTCAGGCGCCAGCGACAAATTCGCGTCCATACCGCGTCTATACCCTTAGGAACAGCATTCTGAAATATTAAGGAGAATGAAATGTCACTACGAATCAATGACGAAGCGCCAAATTTCACCGCCACCACAACCCACGGTGTAATTAATTTTCATGAATGGATCGGTGACGGGTGGGCAATCCTGTTTTCCCACCCCAAAGACTTTACGCCGGTATGCACCACGGAATTGGGCTATATGGCAAAACTGGAGCCCGAGTTCAAGAAACGCAACTGCAAGATTATCGGCTTAAGCGTAGACCCGGTGGAGGACCATGTCAGCTGGGCAAAAGATATTGAAGAAACACAAGGTTGTGCTGTCAACTATCCGATGATAGGCGACAGCGACCTGGCGGTAGCGAAGCTGTACAACATGTTTCCTGCGGATGAAGCCGGCACCTCGGCGGGCCGGACCGCGGCCACCAACGCAACCGTGCGTTCGGTTTTCATCATTGGCCCGGACAAGAAGATCAAGCTGATGCTGACCTACCCAATGACAACCGGCCGTAACTTCGACGAGATCCTGCGCGTGCTGGATTCCATGCAGTTAACCGCCAAACATAAGGTCGCCACCCCGGTTAATTGGAAAAGTGGCGACGACGTCATTATCGTACCGTCGGTCTCCGATGCTGAGGCCAAAGGCATGTTCACGGAGGGCTGGAAAACAATCAAGCCGTATCTGCGGTTGGTCAAGCAACCTCGCTAAAGGAAATTGCCAAGCTAGCAGACGAGGGACGCACCACCAGCCAGTTCTGGCGGAGCGTCCTTTACCTTGAACGTTAAAGCGACAAAGGCATAGCCGTGATCTTCCGTCAGTTGCTCGAGCCGTTATCGAGTACCTATACCTATTTGCTCGGCTGCGAGGAAACGGGGCAAGCTGTCCTGACTGATCCGGTCATCGTGTCGGTCGAGCGTGACCTTGCCGAAGTCAGCCGGCTTGGATTGACGCTGGCCTACAGTCTGGACACCCATATTCATGCGGACCACATTACCGCCGCTCTCGAGCTAAAGAAAAAAGCGGGCAGCAAGATTGCGGTGCCGGCGTTCGATCGGCTGGCTTGTGCCGACCTAGGGATAGAGGAAGGGACGCCATTTCAGCTCGGCAGCATTCGCTTGCAACTCTGGGAAATTAGCCGGCGAGTAGCACTATCAAGTACCGGCCGGTCGATTCTGCCGCTCATGCAGCGTTTGCGGCTTTGATCAGGGGTAAAGCGCCTGAGAAGCGGTAACAGGTGCGCATCGATTCTAGTCATCGCTGTTGAGGTTCTGGTGCGCGCAGCGCACCCCACGATGTTAAATGATCCACGTTTAATATTAAATGCCTGGGTATGCTATTAAACGTGGCATTTTCCGCAATATTAATGGTCGTATTTAATAATACAGCGTTCAGTATTTTTTCGGTGCGCGTCGCTGCGGTAGCGTCCCGGAACCAGACCTGCTGGTTTCATCCGAGGCGGTGTAGCAGAGGAGCGCAACCCGAAGTGAGGCAGGATGGATGTTATCGGCTACGGCTTATGCAGCATGCAAGCATCCGTACCTGCGGCGCGTGAACATCACGTTTCAAGCCGGAAAATTACGCCCGCGCAGCGCGTTTGAGCAGGCGCATCAGGCCGCCCAGTATCGGCAGCTTTTCATACAGTTCTTCCGCAGCATCCCAATAATCACGGTGAAATTCGATGCGACCGTCGGTGCTAAAGCGCAAATGTGTGGCGCCGCGTATGCATTGCTCGACTGTATGGTATCGCTTCATGCGGAAGCGGAAATCCCAGGTCAAAAATGCGGTATCACCTTGTGCGATTTGAGTCGTCACGACAAAGCGCGCGCCATCGACCTGGTTAAACATGTGGCTGAAGATGTGGCTGATCGCAGGCAAGCCGCGCACTTCATTGAACGGGTCCTTGAAGAACGCATCACTGGTATAGATCTGCCCAAGTTGCTGCGTCGATTCTGCAGTCAGCGATTCGAAAAACTGCACTACCGCCTGCAGATCGGCACTCATAGCCCGGTCCCTTTGTGGATCAGCCAGAAATACAGCCGGTACGGCAGCAAGCGCGCCAGCCGTAACCAGTTGGTGAAGCGTTTTGGGAAATGGATGTGGAACCGGCCGCGCTCGATGCCGCGCACCAGTTCCTGCGCGGCGGTGGCGGCCGAAATCAGCGCTGGCATCGGGAACTCGTTGGCGGCGGTCAACGGGGTTTCGACAAAGCCCGGATTGATCAGGTAGACGCCGATCCCGCGCGGACGCAGATCCAGATACAGCGATTCGCATAAATTGATCAGCGCCGCCTTGGTCGGGCCGTAAATCAGGGCCTTGGGCAAGCCGCTATAGCCGGCTGACGATGCGACGATGCCGATGCCGATACCACCACCGTTGCCACTGCGTTGCGCCAGCAAGATCGGCAACACTGCGTCCAGGCAATTGAAGACGCCGCGCAGGTTGATGTCGATCAGGCGATTGGCCGCCGCCAGATCGAAGCTGTCGGCGCGCATCTCGTTGTAGGAGCCGGCCACCACCAGCACCAGATCGATGCCTTGCCACCGTTGCAGGATCAGGTCGCGCGCAGCAATCACGCTGGCATGATCGATGATGTCGAGTGCCGCCGCCAGCGCATTCGGATGCGATTCTGCCACCGCATTGAGCGCGTCCAGACGGCGCGCAGACAGTGCCACCCGGGCGCCTTTGGCCAGCAGCAGGCGCGCGGTTTCGGCACCGATCCCGGTCGATGCGCCGATCACCCACACCCGCTGCTTGTTCCAGCTTGCAATTTTGGGGTTCATTGTCAACCCGTTTCAGCGCTTGGTGAAGGATAGGGTAACTTCGCCCAGATTGAATCCGAACTTGCTCATCGCGGCACGATTGAGCATCACGCGATCATCCATCAGGTACATCCAGTCGTCGAAATTGACATTGTAAATGCGGCCACCGATCGGCAGCGCCAGCACGTATTTCCAGTGCAGGACATTGCCGGCAGTAATGCCACTGGCTTCGCCGACCACGTCCGGCGCGGTGCCAATGTAGCGATCCGGCCCAACTTTGCGTAACGTCCACACGCGTTTTTGTTTGGTGCCGTCTGAATAGGTAAAGTCTTCATCCAGCGTGCCGACATCGCCCTCCCACTTGCAGCGCATCACCACACTAAAGCGCTTGACGACCTTGCCGGAGCGGTCCTGGAACATGCCCCACGCATCCAGCGTGCCATTGAAATACCGCTGCAGGTCGAGCGTCGGCTTTTGATTGGCGTAGGTGGCCGGTTCCGGCGCCGCGCAGGATGTGAGCAATACGATTGACATCGCGACAAAAAGATATCTCACATGGTTCATCATCGTCTCCTTGGGTTATTCCGGTGTTCACACATCGTGCAGTGGGGCGCGCAGCAACAGGCCGGCCGCCGCCAGTTTCAATCCGCATGGCAGCAGTGCATACGCCGCTGACAGCGCCTGCGTGCCATTGTTGTTGACGGTGCCTGGAACATAACCGAGCTGCTCCAGCAGTGGCAGCGAGATGCCGGCGGCCAGCGCCAGATTCATCTTGGTGGCCCAGTTCCATGCACCGAAATACGCTCCTTCGCGTTGGCCGCTGTGGCCGGCACGCCCGATCACAGCGGCCAGTAGGGCCGGCGGCAATGCCAGATCGGCCCCCAGCGCAAATCCTGACAGTACGCAAATCACGCCAAACGGCACAGCGGCACCGGCTGAAAGGCCATAGGCCCAGATGAATGCGGCTACCGCCAGCAGCATCGCGATCAGCCAGGCGTGTGCTTCGCCGAAGCGCTTGGCCAGTGCAACCCACAACGGCATCGAGCAGGCCGCTGCGATGAAATACAACACCAGAAACAGTCCGGCGTACTGCGCCAGTTGCAACTGGTCCTTGGCAAAAAATAAGAACAGCGTGGCCGGAA
>JBDSCZ010000306.1:0-8079 GCA_039920865.1 Burkholderiaceae bacterium | reverse complement strand
TTAAAATACTGAAACCAGTATATTGATTATCAACAACCGGCCGTCCGCTTACGCGCAAGCTGTGTGCGACAGCAATGAACAATATAGACAGTCATCAAACAATTAAACTCCCGCGCCATGGTCGATTCTTGACCACAACGCGGGAGTTTAATTGTTACTGAAAACAGATTTTCAGACGTTATTCTCAGACATTAACCATTGCAGAATCCACTTTTCATAGTGTACGTCAATAACACTCCTTTCATTTGCCATACATTTCGTCGCTGCCCGATGGAAAGCTTCTCGCATACTCAATCGCTTCAGCCCTCACCTCGTCGCGCGTGCGAACTGAATAACGTGAACCGGCAACACCGTATGCACCCATACCTGGCCGACTCCAATTGCTCAGATCATCGCGATCTCCGTACATCAACAATCCTTCGGCACGTGCTTGATCTAACTCAGCCCGGACTTCTGCGCGGGATTTGGTCGACACAGCAATCGGCTCCTCAGAAGGACGATCTGCAAGAGCCGAACCAGCAGTGGCGAACGCAGACAAGGCAATCACCGCTGCAATCAGTGGTCTGGTTTTCATGATAGCCTCCAACCAGTATAAAAACACCATTGCTTGCGACTCCGCCAGCGGTATGCATTATGCGCAATATCAGTTGAAAGAGCCGCCACTCAAAGCTTGCAACATGAAGCATCTTAACTTCAGCACAAGCCACCGTTGAGACTTGCCGAACCTCCCGAAATGAAACAACCATCTTCAGAATTTACGCCACCTCAAATATCCAACCGATTTCAAATTGGCGCATGAACGAATCTCAATTAAATTGTAGCCCAAAAAATAGGCATTTCAAGTCCTAACCGGCATTCAACGCACAAGTAAACGTGGGCAGAATCATCAAATTTTGCAAGCTGATTTTGTCACCTGAATTGCCACCGAATTTGCCCCCTATACAGCGGCAATGAAATGAAGCAAACACACCGTCATTCCCGACTGGAACCCGCCGCACCCAGCAACTGCTGCGTTGCGACGGGCAGATCCGCGGCCGGTACTTGCGTACCGACCTTGACTAGCGTGTACTCTGCTTTTTCAGGCGCATCGAAATGAAACATCCGCATTGCAAGACGAGTGAATTCCTGATGCTCCGGCGGCGTTCTGCCATGCCAACTGGCCAGGTAATCATAGAAACCCATTTCTCCCTGCGGTACGTCGGAATTCAGAAATCCGACCGCCTGCCAGTCCTGGTTATGTTCAAGAATGGGCAGGAATAAATTGGCCACCAATTCGTTCTTGCCGCGCAGATACGGGTTTTCAAGCAGCAGCGGCCCATTTTCACGGAACCATTGCGCCAATGAGGTGTTGGCAGGCAACTGGCGGTGCGGCTCGTTTTGCACCCGTCCCGTAAAGTCATGCAAAGTCGATGCATACGAAGCCCATTCCGGTCGCGGCGGGAACCGCTCCCAGCTTAAAGAAAGTTGCCGCAGGGTATACAACGAAACGGCCTCGCACAACGTCTCCTCGAACCACAAATTGGATGCCAATCCAGGCGGCGCATGATTCTCGTAGTGGGCGAGGATATGAAACAGTTCGTGCGAGAACTCATAGACGTATTCTGCCCAACGCGTGCCTTTGGCCGCCAGATGGACCTGGTACTCGTTTTGCGGCCCCTTTTGGTACAGCACGATGGGACCCTGGCGGGTCGATGAAACGACGATCGGATTGAGTTTGCGCTGCGGAAAATGCGTCAGCAATGTGTCGGCGACCGCATACAGCAGGGTTTCGATTTCTTCCGGCCTGGCACCGTCCCATCCACCATCCTCGACCCGGATCACCAGCCGGCGACTGGTCTCGGCACTTTTGCTGGTGCCGGCTTTTCTCTGCAGATCGCCTCGCAAGTCGGCAGCACGGACACCCTCTGTGCTCAACATGGATAGGGCAATCGATGCACACAAGACAACCCGTTTCATACTTACCTCACCCGTTTCAAATGACAATTTTGCTTCACCAGCACTCCGGAGACTTTTATGCAGATCACACTGTAAATATAGTCCATCTACTGCATAGGGTTCAAGTACGGCGTTTCGCCAGTTGCACTCGTTCGAAGCACTATATTTTCAGGATGCAAATCACGATGGTGCGACCAACCTGTTTTGTCGATCTTCGGTATCGGCCAAGCATTTTTCACGAAAAGCCCTGAATACAGCTGATGGATAGTGCCGGCACCGATGCTCGGACAGGCGCTCGGCGTGCGTATTACAGATATGTGTATTTTTACAATATGCTGCTACGCATGATCGAGTCTAAAATCAAAAGGCTGAATGCGTTGACGCTAACCGACACGCTAACGGGACTTCCCAACCGGCGGGCCTTCGATGCCAGGCTGGCATTGGAGTTTTCCCGGGAACCGCGCTATGGCCGGCCATTGGCGATGTTGATGCTGGACGTCGACTATTTCAAGCTTTACAACGATCACTACGGGCATCCGGCGGGCGATCTTGCGCTCAGGGAAGTGGGGCGCGTTCTGGAATTATCCCGCTGCCGCGGCGCTGATTTCGTCGCCCGCATCGGAGGAGAGGAATTTGCCATACTGCTTCCCGAAACGGATGTTGAAGGCGCCCAAAAAATAGCTGCTGGCATCCGAATGAAGTTACAGGAGAGCAGCATTCCCCACGCTGAGTCCGTCGTCGCCGCGCACCTGACCGTTAGCGTCGGGATTGCAATTGCCGCCGATGAAACACCCGAAGCTTTTGTAATTCGCGCCGACCTGGCGCTATATACCGCCAAGCATGAGGGCCGGGATCGCGCCTATTGCGGCGAGCGGCAAGCCGCCCCGCCAGGGCGCGGCCTTAAAGCAGTTTCCGGTTGATGCTTTCAGCGCGCGTCGCGAGTCAATGGCACGATGCCGGCGTCGCCCGGCGGCAATCTGCAAACCGCCGGGCCGTTGCGGCTGGCAAGCACTTCCGGTTGGTCGAGCGCCCACTTTGTCCAAGCCGGTCAGGACGATGCCTTTATCCTGCACAACGAAATCGGGTCTCGCCTACTTCTGCGCCGCCGCAGCGAGCGCGCGCCGCAGGTCATCCTTGAGGTCGCCAACATCCTCGATGCCGACCGAGATCCGGACCAGCGCATCGCCAATGCCGAGCCGGGCGCGCTGATCGGGCGGGATGGTTGCGTGCGTCATGATTGCCGGATGCTCAATCAGGCTTTCGACCCCGCCCAGGCTCTCGGCCAGTGCGAACAGTTCGCAGGCTTCCAGAAAGCGCCGGCTGCCGGCCAGATCGGTATCGAGATCGAGCGCGATCATGCCGCCGAAGCCATGCATCTGGCGCCGTGCCAGCGCGTGCTGCGGGTGCGAGCTCAGGCCGGGATAGCGTACGCGGCGCACGCCGGGCTGCGCTTCGAGCCAGCCGGCCAGTTCGAGCGCGTTTTCGCAATGCCGCTGCATGCGCAGGTTGAGCGTCTTCAGCCCGCGCAGCGCGAGAAAACTGTCGAACGGACTGGCGATGGCGCCCACTGCGTTCTGCAGAAAACCGAGGCGCTCGGCGTTCTCGGCATTGTGCGTTGCGCCGCTGACGACCGCCACGCCGCCGATGATGTCGGAGTGACCGTTCAGATACTTGGTGGTCGAATGCACGACGATGTCGAAGCCGAGTTCGAGCGGGCGCTGAATCCACGGCGAGGCGAACGTGTTGTCGGCGACCGAAATAATTCCGTGCCGGCGGGCGATAGCCGCCAGCGCTTCCAGGTCGACCAGGCGCAGCAGCGGATTGGTCGGCGTTTCGACCAGTAGCAGCCGCGTTTCCGGTCGGATCGCCGCTTCCAGTGCGGTCGGGTCGGACAAATCGACAAAACTGAAATCGAGGCCGGCGCTCCTTCGCCGCACTTGTTCGAGCAGGCGGTAGGTACCGCCGTACAAATCGTCTCCGGCAACCACATGGGCACCGGCGTCGAGCAGTTCGAGCACGGTCGCGATGGCGGCCATTCCCGAGGCGAAGGCAAAGCCGCGGCTGCCGCTTTCGAGATCGGCGATACAGCGCTCGAAGGCCCAGCGCGTAGGATTGTGGGAGCGCCCGTAGTCGAGCCCCTTGTGTATGCCGGGACTGTCCTGCACGTAGGTCGAATTGGCGTAGATCGGCGGCATGATGGCGCCGGTGGACGGGTCTGGCGTCTGTCCGGCGTGGATCACGCGCGTGCCGAAGGCATGGCGGGCGGGGCTGGAGTCTGGATCGGTCACGATAAGGTCCTGCGCATATGGTTGAGGAGATCGAAACGGGTAACCAGGCCGTAGAAATGTACGCTGTCGGCGATGATCGCTACCAGCCCGCGGTCGAGTATGGCGTGCAGAGCCGGCAGGCCGGCGTCGGGTCGCAATGTTTCGAGTGTGTGCGTCATCGCCGTGGCGACGGTGGCGTTGAAATTGGCCAGGTCGGCCTCTACCCGCAGCAGCAGGTCGGATTCATCGATCAGGCCAACGATACGGCCGTCCTCGATTACCGGCAATTGCGATATGTCGGCCGAGCGCATGCGCTGGAATACCGTCTTCAGCGTGTCGCCGGGCTCCGCCTTGATCACCGAACCTTCTTCGTAGCGGCGCCCGACGATGTCGCGCAGGTCGCCGAACTGCGGGCGCTGCAGCAGGCCCTGATCGATCATCCAGTTGTCGTTGTAGAGCTTGGACAGATAGCGTGTGCCGGTGTCGCAGACGAATGAAACAACGCGCTTCGGCGTCGTCTGTTCACGGCAGTAGCGCAGCGCAGCGGCGAGCAGGGTGCCGGTCGATGAGCCGCCAAGCACGCCCTCGGCGCGCAGCAGTTCGCGCGCGGTGCCGAAGCTTTCGGCATCGGAGATCGAATACGCGTGCCTGACCGCCGAAAAGTCGGCGATGGCCGGCACGAAATCCTCGCCGATGCCTTCGACCGCCCACGACCCGGCTGCGCCGATGCTGCCGTTGCGGACATACTCGGCGAGGATCGAGCCGACCGGATCGGCGAGCACGAACTCGAGCGCCGGAGCGGCGTCGCGGAAGAAGCGCGTCAGGCCGGTGATGGTGCCGGCCGAGCCGACGCCGCAAACGATGGCGTCCAGCGCGTGCCCGGTTTGCGCCCAGATCTCGGGAGCGGTCGATTGCTGGTGCGATGCCGGATTATTCGGGTTGTTGAACTGGTCGGAAAAGAAGGCCCTGGGAATCTCGCGGGCGAGACGTGCTGCGTAATCCTGATAATACTCGGGGTGCCCCTTGGCGACGTCTGAACGGGTAATGTGCACCTCCGCGCCAAGCGCCTTGAGGTGCAGGATCTTCTCGGTCGACATCTTATCGGGAACCACAAGGACGATGCGGTAGCCTTTGGCCTGGGCGACTAAAGCCAGACCGAGGCCGGTGTTGCCGGCAGTCGCCTCGACAATGGTGCCGCCGGGCTTGAGCTGGCCATTGCGCTCGGCAGCCTCGATCATCCACAGGCCGACGCGATCCTTGATCGAGCCGCCGGGGTTTTGCGATTCGAGCTTGAGAAACAGCTGGCAGGGCCCCGTGTCGAGTCGGGTGACTTCAATAAGCGGTGTATTGCCAATCAGGTCCAGTACTGCCGGACGACGAGAGTAAGCCATGGTTTGCTGTTTTCCTTTTTGCGTGGCGGTGCTGGCGTTGATCTGCGACGGAAGGGAGAAATACTTTCATCGTTGTCCTTGCAGCTGAAAAAAGCAAGGAGAAAGCGTCGCCGTCGTTCAGGCGCCGGGCCGGCACCAACCAGACATTCCCGATCGGGCAGGCGCCACCAATGCTGGCCGGACGAAACGGCAAGGCAACAATGCATAATTTCAAGGCGACGGCGGCACATGCGACTTTTCAATCACATGGCGGTCATTTCAGCCGGCATTGTTTGCAGCGCGGTATGCCGCAGCGCTGCCTTAAAGCAATTTCCAAGCTATGCTTTCGCCGCCGTTCAGGGGCACTATGCTGGTATCTCCCAGCGGCAACTCGGCCGGCAGGGTCCAGTTTTCGCGCTGCAAGGTCACGCTGGCGCTATTGCGCGGCAAATTGTAAAACGCCGGGCCGTTGAAGCTGGCAAACGCTTCCAACTGATCGAGTGCACCGGCCTGATCGAAAGCTTGCGCATACAACTCCATCGCGTGCAACGCGGTGTAACAACCGGCGCAACCGCAGGCGGTCTCTTTCAAGCCTTTCGGATGCGGCGCCGAATCGGTGCCAAGGAAGAAGCGCGGATTGCCGCTGATGGCCACCGCCAGCAGTGCCTGGCGGTGTTCCTCGCGCTTGAGCACCGGCAGGCAAAAATAGTGCGGGCGGATGCCGCCCTTGAAGATTTCATTGCGGTTGTACAGCAGATGATGGGCGGTGATGGTAGCGGCGATCGGACCTTCGGCCGCAATCACATACTGCGCGGCATCCTTGGTGGTGATGTGCTCGAACACGATTTTCAAGGCCGGCAGCGCCAGTCGCAACGGTTTCAGCACGCGCTCTATGAAGACCGCTTCGCGATCGAAAATGTCGATCTCGGGATCGGTCACCTCGCCATGCACCAGAAACGGCATGCCGATCTCCTGCATAACCTCCAGCGTCTTGTAACATTTGGTCAGATCTGTGACGCCGGCATCGGAATTGGTGGTGGCGCCGGCCGGATACAGCTTGACCGCATGGATGAAGCCGCTGTCTTTGGCCCGCAGGATTTCATCCGGCGGCGTGTTGTCGGTCAGATACAGCGTCATCAATGGTTCGAAAGCCATGCCGGCCGGTATTGCCGCCAGGATCCGCTCGCGATAGGCCCCCGCCTGTGCGGTGGTGGTGACCGGCGGCTTCAGGTTCGGCATCACGATCGCGCGGCCGAACTGGCGCGCGGTATGCGGCAACACGGCAGCCAGCGCGGCGCCGTCGCGCAGATGCAGATGCCAGTCGTCGGGGCGGGTGATGGTAAGTGTATCGATCAGGGCGGTTGTCATGGTGGCACTTTCTATGGATTGCCGCCATTCTACCTTCCACATGGTAGTGGCCGCTCGCCTCCTGTTGCGCCGACGGGAGCGGGGAGCAAAGTGTTGTAATAATGAAGTACGCTGAAGCAGCTATCCGAATCTGAAAAAAGGCTAAACACAACCTATTTCAACCTGAGTATATTTGGTTACCGCAATGAATATATGCGGCAATTGGCATAAAAATGGCAATACTCCTTGCATATATAAAATCACCGAGATTTTTGTCTTGATCATGCTTTTCGTGTTTTTCGTGGACAATTTTTTCACCTGCAATGCTGCATAACACCCGCTACACAAATGCCGAAAAAATCGTCAAATCGAACAAGCGCTCCACCAACCATACCGTAGCGACCAGCACGATCAGGCTGGAGCCTGCGGTAAAAATAGCGCTGCGATAAAAGGTTGTTTTGCGCATCGCATACGCCAGCGGCAAAAATACCGAGACGATGGCAAGCTGCCCGATCTCCACCCCAAGATTAAAGCCGACCAACGCCAGCAATAACGCAGACTGCGGCAACCCCAAATCGGTCAGTACACTGGCGAAACCAAAACCGTGAATCAGACCGAAGGCAAACGCCACCATCCAGCGCTTGCCCTGAAATAGCGGCAGCAAGTTGTTCAACGCGGCCAATATGACCGAGGCGGCGATGGCGGATTCGACCCAGCGCGAAGGCAGCGTTATCACCTGGAAGGTTGCCAGGGTGAGCGTGATCGAATGCGCGATCGTGAAGGCAGTGACGATTTTCAGAACGTCGAAGAACGATGCCTTGAAGCTGTCGGAGGGGCGATGTTGCCGGCCGACTATTTTGAGCACGGCAGGCAGCAGCAGCGACAGTAAAAACAGGATGTGATCGAAGCCGTTCCAGATGTGCCAGATGCCTGTCACAACGTAGTCGCCGAACTGCGCCAGTGTGCTGGCCCCGCGCAATACCAGCGTCTGGTGCGCGCTGCCGGGCGAAAAAATCGCGGTCGATGTCTGCATTCCGGAATTGGACTGCAGGTGCAGCAAGCCCTTGTGCTGCGGATCGATATCAAACAACAAGCGGTAATCGACATCGATACTTTCGATGGGCGCACTACAAAGTGCGCTGAAATGCAGCACCGAATAA
>JBDSCZ010000305.1:0-10310 GCA_039920865.1 Burkholderiaceae bacterium | reverse complement strand
CTGGCCGCGTGTTTGGCGACAATGGCCGCCAATTGCGGGTGAATGCCGTCCTGGTTGCTGGCGATAGGGGAAGAGTTGGCTTGCATGGTGGCAGTATTTTAGCCCAGCCGCTGGTAGGCGCCATCCGACAGGCGCTCCACCAGCCCGTCCAGTTCGAGCGTCAGCAACTGGGTGCTGAGGGTGGCGATATCGAAGCCGCTGCGCTGCGCCAGCGTGTCCATGTCTACCGGGTCGAAGCCCATTGCGCCCAGCAGCCTGCTGGTGAACGGGTTTTTCGAATTGGGGCTGACCGGCGCCGGGCCGGCAATGCTGGCGGCAGGAGCCGGATTGAAATGGTGCAACTCTTCCAGTATGTCCTGGGCCGATTCGACCAGCTTGGCGCCTTGCTTGATCAGCAGATGGCAGCCTTTGGACAGCGGGGAATGGATCGAACCCGGGATCGCAAATACATCGCGGCCCTGTTCGGCGGCCATGCGCGCGGTGATCAGCGAACCCGATTGCAGCGCCGCCTCGATTACCAGTACGCCACGCGCCAGTCCTGAAATGATGCGGTTGCGGCGCGGGAAATTGGCAGCGATCGCCGGCATCCCGAGCGGGTACTCGCTGACAATGCAGCCGCAATCGGCAATCTGATGCGCCAGGCTGCGGTTGCGGGCCGGATAGACGATGTCGGCGCCGGTGCCGATCACTGCCACCGTCGATCCGGCGCCGCGCATGCCGCCCTGATGGGCGGCAGCGTCGATTCCCAGCGCCATGCCGGAAATGATGGTGAGACCGGCCTGGCTCAATGCCTGCGAGAACTGGTCGGCGTTGGCAATCCCTTGCGCGGTGGCATTGCGGCTGCCGACTACCGCCAGCGCCGGTGCCGCCAGCAGCGCCAGTCGTCCTTTTGCATACAGCATTTGTGGCGGGTCGGGGATTTCCAGCAACGCTGGCGGATAGGCATCATCTGCCAGCGTCAGCACGTGATTGTCGGCCTGGTCGCTCCAGGCCAGCGTCTTGTCGATCAGCGCCAAAGTGGCAGCGGAGGGTGCTGCCAGCAGCGCATGCGCGACGCGCTGCGATACCACCTGGTGCAGTGCCGAAAAACTGCTGGAGAAGATGTGTTCCGGCAGTCCGAAAGCCGCCAGCAGCTTGCGCGCGGTCTCGGGGCCGACGCCGGGAGTTTGTTCCAGCCGTATCCAAAGTGCCAGTTCGTGCGGCCGCGCAGTGCTGGTCATGGTGGCAGCGATGCCGCTCTTACTCGGGCGACTTGGCCAGATCGCCGACCTGGACCGAGTCGGTGACTTGCATGATCAGGCCATAAGAGATTCTGTTAAAAACCCGGAAAATGAACAGTGAACCGTATTGTTCGTCAGGCAGCTTGATGGACTTGCGCTTGTCGGCCGGGTCCTTGATGGTCTGACCGTAACGCGACAATTCCAGCACGGTGCCGATGTCGATGCCGTGGTTGCTGCCGCGATTGATCGAGACCACCTGATTCTGGCCGGCATGCGTGACGCCGCCGTAGATTGCAACGATGCGCGCGGCGACCGGATTTTCCGGCGGATGCGGCATGTAGTTCATGATTGGCGTCGGCGGTACCGGCAGCAGGCGGTCACCGGCGCCCATTTCCTGCTTGGATGAAACCACCGTGAAGGTGTGCGCTTCATTTTCCGCGCTGGCCGCGCGTTGCAGTTTGAGGGTGCCAAGATAGACCGCTTCAAAGCCGATGACCTCCGCGGTTTCAGGATCTTTTAATGGTGTGCCCGGACGGAATGCCTGGAACGAGGTGCCGCCCCGCAGATCGCCGCTGACATAAGCCTTGTCATTTTTGCCGAGGAATACGCGCCCTTCCTGGGCGGCGACGATGCGCGGGGTGTCGTTGAGCTGGTTTTCTTCGATGATCAGAGGTTGCGACAGGAACGGTTCGATGATGCTGGCATCAATCGACGTTACCGCCTCCAGACCAAGCTCTTCGGTGCGAATTCCGGGTAGCAGGCGCACGTTCGACGAGCCGCCAAGACCGGTCCGTGTTCCCAGCCGCAGGCGACCGGCCGCGCGGTCGAAATACACGATCTGGCCTGGATATATCCAGTGCGGATCACGTATCTGGTCGCGGTTCAAGCCCCATACCTGCGGCCAGCACCACGGATGCTGCAGAAACTTCCCGGAAATGTCCCACAACGTATCGCCGCGCACCACAGTATGCTGATCCGGGGCATTCGACAGGAATTCGCATGAGGCTGCCTGCGCATTGGTCATGGTGAATAAAGCCAGCGCAACGAAAACAGGTGCAGCGGTCAATTTCAAAGCGATTGTGCTAAACTTTTTCATGGTGTTATCCAATGCGTGTGGCATGAGTGGTAAGTCGATGGATTGTAGTTGTTTGCCGTCTTATGCAGGGCCATAAATGTGCTGTGTGCGCACAAGTGGATGCGCGGCAATACTTGCCAAATCGAATCAAATTCTGCCCATAAATCCTTGAACTAGCAAGAGAAAACCATTTCGGCACTCTGGTGCCGATGCGTAAAAGCCGTATGCCACTATTAAATATTCTGCGTTATCCCGATCCGCGCCTGCACAAGATCGCCAAGCCGGTGACTGTTTTTGACGCGCGCCTGAAAAAACTGATCAAGGACATGGCCGATACCATGTACGAAGCGCCGGGGGTCGGCTTGGCCGCCTCGCAAGTCGATGTCCATGAACAGCTGGTGGTGATCGACACCTCGGACACCCAAGACGACCTGCGGGTCTTCATCAATCCGAAAATTCTCTGGGCCAGCAGCGAAACCAAGCTGTATGACGAGGGCTGTCTGTCGGTTCCGGGGATCTACGACGGCGTCGAGCGCCCGGCACAGGTCAAGGTGCGGGCGCTGGATGCGGACGGCAAACCGTTCGAAGTCAGCGCCGACGGCTTGCTGGCGGTCTGCATCCAGCACGAAATGGATCATCTGATAGGCAAGGTCTTCGTCGAATACCTGTCACCGCTCAAGCGCAACCGCATCAAGATGAAGATGCTCAAGGAAGAGCGCTTGCTGCAGCGCCGCGGATAGTCGTGCGCAGCCCGGATCAATTCTGGCCGATGCCCTGCCGGTAGGACTTCGCCTCGTTTTCGAGCCAGTCGCGGAACTGTTTCAGGACTGCGCTTTCTGCTTTCTTCTCAGGATAGACCAGGTAATACGACTTATTGTTGACGAAATAATGGTCGGTCGGGATCATCAACTGCCCGCTTTTCAGTTCGGATTCAATCAGAAAGCGCGGGATCAGCGCGATTCCCATGCTGTGCAGCGCCGCCTGCGTCAGCATCGAAAACAGCTCGTAGCGCGGCCCGGTCATGTCGTTCTCCACCTGCAGATCGAACGATTCGAACCAGCTATGCCAGCCATACGGCCGCGTGGTTTGTTGCAGCAACGGATACTGCTGCACCTGTCGCGGGGTCAGCTGCAAACGCGGCGCGATCAGCGCCGGGCTGCAGACCGGCACGATATCCTCCTGCATCAGAAAACACGCCTCGGTCCCCGGCCAGTTGCCGTCGCCGCAATGGATCGCCGCATCGAAACCGGTTTCGTTGAACAGGAACGGCCGCGTGCTGGTGGTCAGGTTGATCGAAATGTCCGGGTGGACCTGATGGAATTGTGCCAGCCTCGGCAGCAGCCACTTGGAGGCAAAGGTCGGCACGATGGCCAGTTCCAGGTTGCCGCCCAGCCCGCGCCGCGCCATCAGTTCCAGCGTATCGCGCTCGATCGCATCGAGCCGCAGCGCGACTTGGCGGCCATAGGTGATGCCAGCCTCGGTCAGCGTCACGCCGCGTTTGCTGCGATGGAACAGGGCTACCCCCAGGAATTCTTCCAGTCCGGCAATCTGCCGGCAAATTGCGCTCTGGGTCTGGTTCAGTTCCAGCGCCGCCCGGGTGAAGCTCTGGTGTCTGGCGGATGCTTCAAAGGCCATTAACGCTTTGGTATTCGGAATTTTTCTGCGCATGTTCAATATATCGGTTAAATCAACTAAGGCAAGGTCGACGAAAGATGAAAAATGTGTAGCTTGGTGCTGCGCTTGCGAAGCAGAATGTTGGGCTGATACAGCGTTAGCCCAACCCACGCATTACGACAAGTGCGTAAAACGCACAAGCTGATGCATATTACGCGTTTGCGTGCGATCGGTCATTCCCGTACATTGGACCGCAAATCTACAAAACTACCAGGAGAACAAAATGAGCCAAAAAACACGATTTCATTGGGACGACCCGCTGTTGCTGGACCAGCAACTGAGCGACGACGAGCGCATGGTGCGCGACGCTGCCAACGCCTACAGCCAGGATAAATTGCTGCCGCGCGTGCTGGAAGCGTTCCGCAACGAGACCACCGACCCGGCGATTTTTCGCGAAATGGGCGAACTCGGCCTGCTGGGACCGACGATTCCCGAACAATACGGCGGCCCCGGACTGAATTACGTCAGCTACGGCCTGATCTCGCGCGAAGTGGAGCGAGTCGATTCCGGCTACCGTTCGATGTTGAGCGTGCAATCCTCTTTGGTGATGGTGCCGATCTATGAATTCGGTACCGAAGCGCAAAAACAGAAATACCTGCCGAAACTGGCGACCGGCAAATGGATCGGCTGCTTCGGCCTGACCGAGCCGAATCACGGTTCCGACCCCGGTTCGATGATCACCCGCGCCAAGAAAGTGCCGGGCGGTTACAGCATTTCCGGCAGCAAGATGTGGATTTCCAACTCGCCGATCGCCGACGTTTTCGTAGTCTGGGCCAAGGACGACGAAGGCGCGATCCGCGGCTTCGTGCTGGACAAGGGCATGAAAGGCTTGAGCGCCCCTGCAATCCACGGCAAATTCGGTCTGCGCGCATCGATCACCGGTGAAATCGTGATGGATGGCGTGTTTTGCCCGGAAGAAAACGCATTCCCCGACGTGCGCGGCCTGAAAGGCCCGTTCACCTGCCTCAATTCTGCCCGCTACGGCATTGCTTGGGGCGCCTTGGGTGCAGCCGAAGATTGCTTCCATCGTGCCCGTCAATATGTACTAGACCGTAACCAGTTCGGACGACCGCTGGCTGCCAATCAGCTGATCCAGAAGAAACTGGCCGACATGCTGACCGAAATCACGCTCGGCCTGCAGGGCTGTTTGCAACTGGGCCGGATGAAGGATGCCGGCACCGCATCGGTAGAGATCACCTCGATCATGAAGCGCAATTCCTGCGGCAAGTCGCTTGACATTGCCCGCGTCGCCCGCGACATGCTCGGCGGCAACGGCATCTCCGACGAATTCGGCATCATCCGTCACATGGTGAACCTGGAAGTGGTCAACACCTATGAGGGCACGCACGACATTCATGCGCTGATCCTGGGGCGTGCGATCACCGGCATCCAGGCTTTTTCCTGATGGCATTGAGAGGGTAATCCGATGAGCCTGCTCCCCGACATCAAAGTGCTGGATCTGACGCGTGTGCTGGCAGGACCGTGGTGCACGCAAATCCTGGCCGATTACGGCGCCACCGTAATCAAGGTCGAGAAGCCGGGGGTAGGCGACGATACCCGCCACTGGGGGCCGCCGTATGCGCAGGATGCCGACGGCAACCTGACCAGCGAGGCCGCCTATTATCTGTCTGCGAATCGCGGCAAGCAATCGGTCACGCTCGATTTCGCCAAGCCGGAAGGCGCCGCCTTGCTGCGCCGGATGGTAGCGCAAGCCGACGTGCTGATCGAAAATTACAAGGTCGGCAGCCTGCAGAAATACGGGCTCGATTACGCATCGCTGCAGGCCATCAATCCGCGCCTGATCTACTGCTCGATCACCGGCTTCGGCCAGACCGGCCCGTATGCGGCGCGGCCCGGTTACGATTTCGCGATCCAGGGCATCGGCGGCCTGATGAGCATCACCGGCGAGCGCGACGCGCTGCCCGGCGGCGGCCCGCAAAAAGTCGGCGTCGCAGTGGTCGACGTGATGACCGGCATGTACGCCAGCACGGCGATCCTGGCCGCGCTGGCCAATCGCGAGCGCACCGGCGAAGGTCGCTATATCGATGTCGCGCTGCTCGATGTGCAAGTCGCAATGCTAGCCAATGTCGGGATGAATTATCTGGTCGGCGGCACAGTGCCGCAGCGATGGGGCAATGCGCATCCGAACATCGTGCCGTATCAGGCGTTCGAGACCGGCGACGGGCAGATCGTGCTTGCGGTCGGCAACGATGGCCAGTTTGCCAACCTGTGCCGGGTGCTGGGCACGGACTGGAGTGCCGATGCGCGCTTTGCCAGCAATCCGGCGCGCGTCAAGCACCGCGAAATATTGCTGCCGCTGATTGCCGAAAGTCTGAAAGCATGGCGCGGCCCGCAACTGGCCGAAGCGCTGGAGGCGGTCGGCGTGCCTTGCGGCCCGATCAACAATTTGGAGCAGGTGTTTGCCGACCCGCAAGTGCAGGCGCGGGAAATGCGGGTCGATGTGCCGCATCCGACTGCGGGCAGTGTGCCGCAGGTCAGGCATCCGGTGCGCTTCTCCGGCGACGCGACAGCGCCGATGCAGGCGCCGCCGACGCTGGGACAGCATACCGAGCAGGTGCTGCAGCAGATGCTGGGTCTTGAAGCCGAACAGATTGCCGCGTTGCGGCAGCAGGGTCTGGTGTAAAGCACATTATTTGCCCGATTTCTGTCGTTTCACTGTCCGCCTCAGACTGACAGCTGCCATTCAGGAATTTCCGCTGATGGTCTGTATCGTGTCCTGAGCTGTCCTTCTGAGCAGCGAAAAGCGTTCAATCCAATTTTCGAACGACGGCTCCATTCTTCGCCGGTACGCCATTGACCAAAGGTCAACGGTTCTCGATGTGCTTTTTTCTTGTCGTTTAATTATGTTGTGCTATATATAAACTTGGTCTGGCAGCGCGAAGATGACGTGCTCGCCGCGGTATTCGGATTAACTAAGAGGAGGTCGCCATGCGTATTTCGTCTATTTTTCCCATCCTCGGTGCTGCGCTGCTTACCTGCGCACAGATAAGCTTTGCCGAGGATGCCTCTGTCAAGATAACCGCCCCTGCAGACGGGGCCACGCTTAATGCCATGGCCCAGAACAAGGTTGTCTATGAAGTCGTGCCCGGCACCAAGGGCGACCACGTCCACCTTTACGTGGATGCGAAGGAAGCGGCCATCCTGCGTCAACTCAAGGGCAGCCACGTACTGGCAAAGCTTACGCCCGGCCAGCACGACATCTGCGTCAAGGTCGTGAATAAGGGGCATACGCCCATCGGCGTAGAACAGTGCGTCAAGGTGATAGTTAACTAGCGCATGGATCTGCAAAACCTGGCCTATGCGTCCATCCAGGTCATTCACAATTTCGGCGCCGTCGCCATTGTCGGCGGCGCGGCCTATGGATTATGGCTGGGGCCAGGAAGGATGCGCAAACCACTGGCATGGATAGTGCTGGCTGGATGGGCCGCGCAAGCTATTAGCGGTGGCGCTTTCGGCGTAGTCAGTTGGCTTTATTACGGACGCTTCCCGGATATTCATGGCATCGCGGTTGCCGCGCTACTGATTAAAATGGCATGTGCCGCCGCTGGATTCATGCTCGCCGCCGCGTATCTTTACCGTGGCATCGGCTGGAGCGAACTGGCACAGCAGGCAGCTTGGCGCGTGCTTATTACGCTGGGCGCGACAGCGCTAACCGCAGCCGCATTTCTGAGGTGGTTCTCCTGAAGCGCCGGTTCAAAAGCACAAGCTAGCAGCAATAAGCAGCATCACTGATGGTCTGCGCGACACTCGGTCCATGTCGGCGGATCATCCGCTGCGCGCTTTCAGTAGTTCGCGCAGATCCTGCGGCAGAAAATTGCGCAGCCGGGCCGAGATCGACACTTCGTGCCGACTCCACCAGACGCCGGCGCCGCTCAGCGCGAAACCCAGCAAGGTCAGCACCGCGACCACCGCAAAGCTATTCTTGAACAGGGTCCACGATAAATTGACCAGCCCCAGCCCCAGCCCCAGCGCGATGCCGATCCCGCCGAATACCGCAAACCCCTGCATCCGAGGATCGTGCCGATCAGTACCGGCGCGAAGTTGAGCGCCAGATGGATCAGCTTGCCCCACTTTGCACCGGCCATGCAGGCGCCGCCGACATTGGGACAGCATACCGATCAGGTGTTGCAGCAGATGCTGGGATTGCCAGCGGAACAGATTACCGCATTGCGGTGGCCGGGGCCGGTGTAAGGTAAAGCGCCGCTCCCCGAATAGCACTGAAAACACGAAAAATTCTTACCCAAAACGAATAGTAGTGCAGGCCTGCACTACTTGAACTCAAGGATTTGCTTAAACTGGAGCGGTAACGGGGGCGCACAAAAATAGTTTGCATATAAAGTGGACCCCACTGTCCAGATGCGCAAGACGGGAAGGACTCGATAAAGCCCAGCGGGCAGGCATCGTACAACCCTTAACAGATGCAGATGGTCCAGCATTCTCTCAAAAGCCCCCGATTCAGGCATGCCGCAGGTCAGTCCTTGAGACTTTCTGAAAAGAATAAGCGGCGCATCTTTCCCTTATTCATCATTTGTTTTTTGTCAAAAGAACCACTTTCTCGTTTACTATCCTCATGGTCGCCGCCCGTGATGGTTCAGCTGCCGTGCATACCGGCTAGTCGTGCCCGTATAAGTGGCAGTTTGTTAAAAATCAGCTAATTCACTCAATAGAAACGATAGAGAAGACCATCATTAATACAGCGATTACAGTTTTTAGTATCGGTAGCGCCGTCGCAATCGGAGCAATGAGTCCAGGACCAAGCTTCGTGATGGTCGCGCGGACCGCCGTGGCTTCGACCCGAACAAACGGCTTAGCCGCTGCGCTCGGAATGGGAATGGGCGGTATCGTTTTTGCCGTTGCAGCGCTATTGGGATTGCAAGCGCTGCTCGCTTCCGTGCCATGGCTCTATCTTGCATTAAAGGTTGGCGGTGGCGGATACCTTGCATATCTTGGGTATCGAATCTGGAAAGGAACGAAGTCACCTTTGGTGCTTACGGCAAATTGCGGACAAGAGCCGCAGCCCACATTAAAGCGATCGTTCATGTTGGGATTAGGTACTCAACTGAGTAATCCGAAAACGGCCATTGTCTATGGAAGCATCTTTGCTTCGCTTCTTCCTCGCGATGTTACTTTGGGGCTCAATATTGCCCTGCCAATCGTCGTTTTCAGCATTGAAGCGGGCTGGTATTCCATTGTCGCGTTGTTGCTATCCTCGGCCTCTCCTCGTGATGCATATCTTCGTTACAAAAGCTGGGTCGACCGTGCTGCGGGCGGCGTGATGATGCTACTCGGCGTTCGGCTGGTCGCGACAGCCACGAAGGCCTGATGTTGCGCCGGAAAATAGGTGTCCCTTATTACACGGCGTCACCCATTAGCCAATTGTGGACGTTGGCTGAAGACAGCAATATTTTGCACCGCTTCCCAGGTTTACTTCGATGGCACAGTTGCTACACTTAAAAAGGCTCGTGGAAATCAGGTGCGCGGGCTTTTCAATTACTTCCACGCACTACACGCTGTCGGAAAAAGCAATTAGACGCTGCACACAGTGTTCGTGCGGCATGTTCATTTCGTTGGTCCATCAAACTGGAGGACGCTATCATGCAAACTGTTATTAGGAGATATTCCGGAAAGGGTGCAAAGGAGTTGTTTGATCTATTGGAGGAGCGTGCGGCTGACGTCGAAGAACTGATGCGTTTGGTCAACGGTTTTGTCGGCTACACCCTCGCACGCAGCGGCGATGGCGGATTCTCGGTGACTATTTGCCAGGACAAGGCAGGCATTGATGAAAGCGTGCAAAAAGCGAAGGACTGGATCGCGAAAAACGTCGGCAGCACTGGCGTGGCCGCACCGGAGGTATCGGAAGGATCAGTCCTCATTCACCTCAAGTAACTCCGCCTTGCGACTGGCATCAGCTTGCCCCTCCTTGCACCGGCCATGCAGGCGCCGCCGACATTGGGACAGCATACCGATCAAGTGTTGCAGCAGATGCTGGGATTGCCAGCGGAACAGATTGCCGCATTGCGGCGGCAGGGGCTGGTGTAAGGTGCCGCTCCACGAATAGCACTGAAAACACGAAAAAATCTTACGCAAAACGAATAGTAGTGCAGGCCTGCACTACTTGAACTCAAGGATTTGCCTAAACTGGAGCGGTAACGGGGGCGCACAAAAATAGTTTGCGGCGCTGCAATCCCCGTTGTAAACATTAAATATACTGGAGTCTGTATATTTATTATCCGCAATTAAGATATGCGTATAACGCGATGAATATTGTGATACTCCCTGTTTTTTATAAATTTCAGGGAGCATCTGATTTCTCTCTGCAT
>JBDSCZ010000304.1:0-11336 GCA_039920865.1 Burkholderiaceae bacterium | reverse complement strand
GAACGCAGAACGACAGGCGGCTTGCCAATGCAGGCGTTGCAGGCGTGCGGCGCCACCTACGAAAACGGACCGAACTTAAAAAATTCAGGAAATGGCATGCCGGATCGACCAGACTCTTGAGCGCCGGGGAAATTTATCATGCTGGTCTGCTATTTTGCCGCCACGAAGGCTGCAGTCAGGCCGCAGTCAGGCAACAATCGCGCTCAGGCTGGATTACTAGCTGATGTTACGCAACTTCATTTTGGCCAAAACACTGCAGGCTTCTATGGAGTGCGACCACCCTCTCTCCCGGCCTCTCTCCCACTTGTGGGAGAGAGGAGAAAAGCCCCTTCTCCCGCTTGCGGGAGAAGGAGAGGGGCTGGGGAGATGGGCTTCAAATAGTCGTCATCTGACAGATTAAGCAAATACAACATCGTCGGATTGTGCACTTGGTTCGTGTCTTTCGTGGATCAGTGCGTAATGTCAGTTAATCCTTTTTTGGCGCGCCGATTCGATGCGCATGCGCGACCAGTGCCATCACTGCTGCCGACGCCAGGCGCATGCGCACCGAATCGGCGCGGCTGCTCAGTGCGATCGGCAGTCTGGCCCCGAGCACGATGCCGGCGCTGTCGGCGCCGGACAGGTATTGCAGTTGCTTGGCCAGCATGTTGCCGGCTTCCAGATCCGGCACCACCAGCACGTCGGCCAAGCCGGCCACCGGCGAGACGATATTCTTGGTTTTTGCGGCCTCCGGGCTGATCGCATTGTCGAACGCCAGCGGCCCGTCCAGGATGCCGCCGCTGATCTGGCCGCGGTCGGCCATCTTGCACAAGGCGCTAGCGTCGATGGTCGATGCGATCTTGGGGTTGACGGTTTCGACCGCCGACAGGATCGCGACTTTCGGTTGCGCAATCCCGAGGATATGCGCCAGGTCGATCGCGTTGCGCACGATGTCGGCCTTCTCATCCAGGGTCGGCTGGATATTGATGGCGGCGTCGGTAATGAGCAGCATGCGCGGATAGGCCGGCACATCCATCACGAATACATGGCTGATGCGGCGTCCGCTGCGCAGGCCGGTTGCGGCGTCGACCACTGCATCCATCAGTTCATCCGTATGCAGGCTGCCTTTCATCAGCGCTTCGACTTCGCCGGCGCGTGCCATCGCCACTGCCTTTGCGGCAGCGGCGTGGCTGTGTTCGACCGCGACGATCCGGTACGGCGACAGATCCACCCCGGCGGCTTTTGCCACTGCGCGGATCTTGGCTTCCGGGCCGATCAGTATCGGCGTAATCAAGCCTTCCCTGGCCGCTGCCAGCGGGCCCAGCAGCGCGCTAGTCTCGCATGGGTGCACCACCGCGCAAATCACCGCGGGCTGGCCCTTGCAGCGTTGCAGCAGACGGGCAAAGGCGTCGGTGTGGCGCAGGATGATTTCCGGCGTGGCCAGTGCGCTGTAGGCGATCTGCTCGGTCGGCGCCTTGACCCGGGCGCTGCCGCTAACCAGGATTTCGCCGCGCTGATTGACGCAGCGGCAGTCGAAATCGATGCTGTTGTCGTGTGCATATTTCTGGCGAGCGATGACGCTGGCACTGATCTGGTCGCCGCGCGTAACTTGCCCGTTGAACGACAGGTTTTGCGACAGGATGGTGCTGCCCGGCCCCGGCAGGCGGCGGTTCAGCAAGCCGAACACCATCGCCGCCAGACCGGCCGCGTCGGTGATGAAGCCGGCGCCTTTGTCGATCTGGCAGACACTACTGTCAAGATGGAACGGATCGACATCGCCGGAAACCAGCGCCAGCGCCTCCACTTCGGGTCCGGACAGCACCCTGGTGCTGCTTTCGCTGCTGCCGATGGCGATCTGGTCGAAAGTGCGGTTATGAAAATCTGTCATTGGAGTCCTGACGATACAGTGGGACGAAAGATTGTATGGCGATTGACGCTTGAGGTTATCCGTGCGGAGCATTTCTAGTTATGTAATATATCCTGATTAGCTATATACCTCAGGCACAACGTTGCACGTTCAAAAATCCCCGTCGTCCCCGCGAAGGCGGGGATCCATACACCTGTGATTCAGCGTGCGATGTATGGTTTCCCGCCTTCGCGGGAATGACAATGTTGTGAATTCCGCTCTTAGTCTGAGGTTAGTAGCTAATCAGGTAATATATAGGAGTATCATATAAAAGCTGCTTATTCACGCTTATATTCATTGTGACTTTAAAAATACTGTCATTATTATGTTGAATGATCGTCGGTAGAAAATTCAACTGGATTGCTGTCCCGCGACGAGTTTCACGACCGCCTCGAACAACGGGTGGCCGTTGGTCGCGAACGCGTCGCAGACGGTCAGGTGATTTTCGCCGGCGAGCGCGATATCCCCTGCATGGCTTGCTTGCCAAGATTGGCCGATCAAGTTGTTTTGCCGTTTGAATTCATCCGACTCGCAGCCGCCGACCGCACTCAGGAACGGCGTGTGATGCGCTTGCGGCATCCATGCCGGTGACAGCTGGGCGGCGCGCTGGGCGGTCAGTTGCAAATCCGCATTGACGAACTCGGCGTGCAGCAGCGGCGCCAGCTCGTAGACGCCGGACAGCAGTACACCGCCCTTGATCAGGTCGGCCGGCAGTTCCGGATCAAAGGCCGGCCAGATCGCCGTCATCATCATTGCCGCCAGATGCGCACCGGCAGAATGGCCGGCTATGACGATCCGCTGCGGGTCGAAATCGTACTGCTCGGCACGCCGGTACAGCCAGGCCAGTGCGCGCAGTTGCTGGCGCGTGATGTCCTCGACGGTGGCGTGCGGCGCCAGCGTGTAATTTGGCAGCGCGACGTTGATGCCTGCTTCCAGATAGGGCGCAGCGATGAAAGAGAAGTCGGCCTTGTCCAGCGAGCGCCACCAGCCGCCGTGGATGAATACCAGCAACGCCGCGCCACCCCGTCTGGCCGGGAAAAAATCCAGCCGCTCGCCAGTCGCATCGCCATAGGCGAGATCGTACAAGCCGGACTTGCTGCGCCGTACATGGTTGGATTCGCGGGTCCAGCGGGTAAAGATGCGGGAATGTTCTGGAATCATTGCGCGCGCGTTGTATTGCTGACTGTAATATTCTGTCGGGTTTTTCATTGCAGGGTTTGATGGGGATCAGGGGCAGGGTGGTGTTGATGTGGCAAGGATACCAGTTTGACGCATCTGCCCGGCTTGCCTACACTAGCCGACTTCCGGTATTGCATACTGGTAAATTCGATTGCAGCCGCGACCGGACCACCAACCACCACCCTCATGCCTACATTTAACAACATCAATTCCACCTCTGATATCGCGCTGGCGTCGCAACTCGATGCCGCCATCAACAACAAGACCAAGCCGCTCGGCAGCCTGGGCCAGCTTGAAGTGCTGGCCAAGCAACTGGGGCTGATCCAGCGCACTACCCAGCCCGTCATACGCCAGCCGGCAATTATCGTATTCGCCGCCGATCACGGCATTACCGAGGAAAATATTTCCGCCTATCCGCAAAGCGTGACCTGGCAGATGGTAGAGAACTTTTTGGCGCAAGGTGCCGCGATCAACGTCTTTGCGCGCCAGAATGCTTGCGCGCTGCAGATCGTCGACGCCGGCGTGAATCACGATTTCGGGCCGCGCGACGGCTTGATCGACCGCAAGGTCGCCAGCGGCACGCGCAATTTCGCACAGCAGGCGGCGATGAGCGCGGCAGAATGCGCGCAAGCGATCGAATACGGCCGCGCGCTGGTGGCCGCACTGGACGGCAATGTAATTGGTTTTGGTGAAATGGGCATCGGCAACACCACCGCCGGTGCGGCGCTGATGCACAAGTTGACCGGCATTCCGGTGGCCGATTGCGTCGGTGCCGGCACCGGCCTGGCCCCAGACGGCATTCTGCACAAGCGTCGGGTGATCGAGCAGGCGGTCGCATTCCACGCCGCCGTACAGCAGCAAGAGCCGCTGGAAGTGCTCGCCGCCTTCGGCGGTTTTGAAATCGCGATGATGGTCGGCGCGATGCTGACAGCGGCCGAACGCCGCCTGACACTGCTGATCGATGGCTTTATCGTCACTTCCGCCTTGCTGGTGGCGGTGCGGCTGCAACCGGCGATCCTGGATTATTGCGTGTTCGCGCATTGCTCGAATGAGAGCGGGCACCAGCGCATGCTGGCGCATCTGGGCGCAAAACCGTTGCTGCAACTGGATCTGCGGCTGGGCGAGGGCACCGGCGCTGCGCTGGCCTTGCCTCTGCTGCAGGCGGCAAGCAATTTCCTGTGCCAGATGGCGACTTTTGCGTCGGCACAGGTCAGCGAAAAGACGGAATAACGGGATACCTTTCGATGCCATCGACTGCACATCAACCGCTCGGTTTGATTCCACGCTGCCTGCATCAGTTGCGGCTGTTCTTGATCGCGCTGCAATTTTTTACGCGGATACCGATTCCGCGCTGGGTCGGGTTCGAGCCTGACTGGCTGCAGCACGCGGTGCGCTATTTCCCCGCCGTCGGCTGGGTCGTGGCGCTGCTTACCGCCGCCGTATACGCGTTGTCGGCACTGCTGTGGCCGCAGGCGGTAGCGGTACTGCTGTCGACCATCGCCGGCATTTATCTGACCGGCGCTTTTCACGAAGACGGTTTTGCCGATGTCTGCGACGGCTTCGGCGGTGGCCTTACGCAGCAGCGGGTGCTGGAGATTATGCAGGATTCCCGCGTCGGCGCGTACGGCGCAATCGGCATCGCGCTGCTGCTGGCGCTCAAATGCGTGCTGCTGTCGAGTTTGCCGGGGGCGGAAGTCGTGATTGCGCTGCTGCTGGCACATCCGCTGTCGCGCCTGTTCTCGACCGCGCTGATCTGGCGGCTCGACTACGCGAAGGCGCAAGGCAAGGCCAAGCCGCTGGCGCAGCAGATGTCGGCGGCCGAATTCCTGATCGCGACGCTGAGCGTTGCGCTGCCTGCGGCAATCGCGCTGGCTATGGACTGGATAGCCTGGCAAGCGCTGCTGGCCGGCGCCATCTGTGCGGCACTGGCTACGGTCTTTCTCGCGCGCAAGTTCGTGCAGCACATCGGCGGCTATACCGGAGATTGCCTGGGTGCGGTGCAGCAAATGGCCGAAGTCGCGTTTTATCTCGGCCTGCTGGCCGTCCCGGCATAAGGTTCCATGCGCGTTTATCTGATCCGCCATCCGAGGCCGGAAGTCGCGCCCGGGATCTGTTACGGCCGCAGCAACCTGACGGTGTCAAGCCAGGAGCAGGCCGCAGTGCTGGCGGCGTTGCTGCCGCAATTGCAGGCATTACCGTCGGCCACGCCGATTTTTTCCAGTCCGTTGCTACGCTGCGCGACGCTGGCGCAGAAATTGGCGGCAGCGCGCGGCGCGGCTGCAGTGCAGTTCGATGCACGGCTGGCCGAAATGGATTTCGGTGCCTGGGAAATGCGCGCCTGGGATGCGATTGCCCGCGAGGATATCGATGCCTGGGCCGCCGACCTGACCGGCTACCGACCCGGCGGCGGCGAATGCGTGCTGCAGGGTGCTGCACGGGTGCATGCTTTTCATGCCGACCTGGCGCGCTTGCCGTTTGACTGCGCGATCGTGCTCTGCCACGCCGGCACCATCCGCCTATCGCTGGCGTGCAAGCCGGGCCGCTCGCTGCAAGACATCGCTGCCATTGCAGCCGGCAGCGCGCATACAATCGCCTACGGCGAAATATGCATGCTGGACTTGTCGCCGATAACATAAAGCCGCGCTCGGTCATGATCAGCATTTCATGCAAGAATGTACGTTTTTCCCATTCTCATTCATCCTCCATGACCACTGACGCGATCAAATTCAACCAAATGCAAGAATCCTATCTGCCTGGCCATCTCGGGGTAGAAGTCATCAGCGTCAATGCCGAAGGGGTTGAGGCCAAAATGGCAATCACGCAGCAGCATCTGGCCCCTAACGGCTATCTGCACGCGGCTTCGGTGGTATTGCTGGCCGACACCTGCTGCGGCTACGGCTGCCTCGCCAACCTGCCGCAAGGCGCGCAAAGCTTCACCACCATCGAGCTCAAGAGCAACCACTTAGGCACCGCCCGCGACGGCGCCATCCACTGCAAAGCCAAAGCGGTCCACCTCGGCAAAACTACCCAGGTCTGGGACGCCACCGTCACCAGCGACAGCGGCAAGACCATCGCGTTGTTTCGCTGCACCCAGATGGTGTTGTGGCCGAAATAACCGTGCGCAGTCAGGGCAGGGTGTGCCGGTTCGACCAACCTGGCTGAAAATATACTGGATTGTGTATTTTTGAACGCGCAATGAATGTATGCGTGAATGCATGTATTTATTGGCATACTGTCAATTTTTATCCAGATATCTAGTGCTGTTCTGTAGCAGCGCACCCGGCCGCGAAAGCAGTCGCCAGACTGCTGCCGTTGGTCGCGCCCGGGTGCGCTCCTACAAAAACAACAAACTATCTACAGCGCGCCAATAAGCGTACGGGCTTGCTTCTTTGACTGGAACATGGCAAGGTAAATTTTGTTTGCTAGAAATATTTTGGCCACTGCAAGCATGGTCTGTACATATGTTGTATTGCAAATAACCGACACTTTCGCAACGATAGGACGCAATGTTCCCTTACCACTCTCCAATGCGCGGCCTGCCATGATGCGAACCAGCCGATGATACCTGCGCATTTTTCCACTGAATATGCGCGCTTTCGCCGCAGTCTGATGCTGGGCTTGCTGACGGTCGCCCTTTTTGCCGTTATTGTCGCGGCATGGAACGTTTATTCGTCCTATCGCGAGAGCGAGAGTGGGGCGCGTACCCAGACCAAAACCCTGGTGCATGCGATTGCCGCCCATGTGTCCGATTCGATCAAATTGGCCGATTTTGCGCTGATCGGTTTTACCAATGCCATCAAGCTGTTGCCAGCAAAGCAAAGCCATTCCGTTGCATCCATCCGACAACTACTGGAAAACAATGCACCGTTTTCCAGCGATGACTTCGTGATGATGTTCATCGATGTCAACGGGCTTGGTGTCGTGAGTTCCCAGGGTAATGCAGTGCAGGGATTGTCGTTTTCTGAGCGCGACTTCTTTCGGGTGCATGCCGGGGCGCACGCTGTTCAAGGCCTGTATATCGGTGAGCCGCTTATTGCAAAGGTATCGGGGAAACGGATATTCACTCTGAGCCGGCGCGTGGAAAATGCGCAAGGCGCGTTCCTGGGCGTTATCGTCGCACCGATCAATGCAGAGCGCATGGCCGCGATGTTCGAACTGGCGCGATTCGATGAAAACATCTCGATCGCGCTGGTACATCGGGGCGGAAAAATGATTGCGCGCGCTCCACAGTTCAAGCAATCGTTCGCGGCCAACATCTCGAATTCAGATGTCTATCGCCAAATAAAAGGCGTATCGGAAAAGACTTTCAGGGTCAAAAGCGCGGTTGACGGCAAACCGTTGATCTCCAGTTTCCTCGCACTTGAAAACCTGCCGCTGAATGTATTTGCAGCAGTATCGGTCCAATCTTTGGAGTACGTATTGCGGGAGGACCTGCTGATTGGTGGCGCAGGCATATTACTGCTGGGGGTGATCATGTTCCTGAGTGCGCAAGTTGCTCTCCATTCGTATCGCAGTCTTGCATTGAAAAAACAAGCGTCACAGGAAAGTGAATTGCACTGGAAATTCGCGCTCGAAGGCGCTGGCGATGGGATCTGGAACTGGGATGTAGTGACCAACGAAGTGCGCATTTCACCGCGGTGGAGACAGATATTGGGGTATGCCGATGCGGACATAAAAGATACTTTTGAGGCCTGGTTAAATCTTATTCACCCGGATGACAAATCGGCCATGATGGTAGAGCTGCAGGCGTGCCTGGACGGTATAAAATCTGTCTACGTCAGCGAATACCGGATGCTGTGCAAGGATGGCAGCTGGAAATGGGTTCTCGGGCGCGGCCTGGTCAGCAGTCGCGATAGCGCCGGCCGGGAGTTACGAATGATTGGCACCAATACCGACGTCAGCGCTCGCAAACAGGCTGAACTGCAGCAGCTGCATATGATTGTCGATGCGGCGCCAGACCCGGTGTTGCTAGTCGCCAGTGACGGCATCATCCGCTATGCCAATCGGGCGGCACTGTCAGCTTTCGGCTACCCGGGCAATGAATTGATCGACCAGAACGTCGATAACCTGGTGCCGTTCAGGAGTCGCAGCAGCCATGCGCACTATCGCATGAATTTTGCAGCCAACAGGACGCAGCATCCATCCGATCTGAAAAGGCCGCTGAATGCGTTACGCAAGGACGGCACCGCGTTTCCTGTTGAAATCAGCCTTAGCTCGTTCCAGATCGACGGGCAGGCGGTCGTCATCGCCAGCATTCGCGACATCACCGAACGCAAGAAAGCCGCCGAACTGTTGCAGCAATCCTTTGCCGAATTGCGGCGGCTGTCCGACCATCAGGAAAATGTCAAAGAAGCCGAACGCAAGCGCATTGCACAGGATATCCACGACGATCTGGGCCAGAATCTGCTGGCGCTGAAAATGGACGTGGACTCGCTGTACGCGCGCATCGGCGACACGCATCCAAAAATGAAGCAGCGGGTCTGGTTTGCACTGAACAACATCAATGCCACTATCAAGTCGGTGAAATCGATCATGAACGATCTGCGCCCTGCGGCGCTGGAGCTGGGCCTGTATCCGGCGATCGAATGGCATCTCAAGCAGTTCGAGCGCCGAAATGCCATTGCCTGCACCCTGGTGACGACTTTGCCGGAGCCTGAGTTCGGACTGGATGACGGCCAAACCCTGGCGGTATTCCGGATTTTGCAGGAGTCGCTGGCCAATGTCGCCCGCCATTCTGGGGCCACCGAAGTCGAGGTGACGCTCGGCCAGGACGAAAGCAGTTTTTCGATGCAGGTAAAGGACAACGGAAAAGGCCTGCAGCCGGACGATAGAAGGAAATCAAATTCGTTCGGACTGATGGGGATCAAGGAACGCATCGAATTGCTGGCAGGCGAGCTCGCCATCACCAGCAGCCCGGGCAAAGGCATGGTCTTGTCGATCTCTGTTCCTTTAAATTCAAAGGATGCAAAGCAAGCGCATTTGCTTATCCGGCAATCTTGACCGCATCGTAGGCTGGGATGCAGTCCCAGCAAACTTGGGCTTAGCAAACTGCTGGGATTACATCCCAGCCTACGATTACATCCCAGCCTACGATTACATCCCAGCCTACGATTACATCCTATCCTACGATTGCGGCGCCAGTCGATTCCATTCCAGCCCACAAAGTTGTCTCGATGGCGGATATTTTTAATGGCTACATCAGTTTGTAAGCAAACGCATTTGCCTATCCTGCAATCTTGATAGCAATGCCAGACCGGCCAATGCACCTATCATCGCAAAAAACATGTCCGACTGGGTATCCCACACATCGCCCTGGGTGCCGAGGAAGGCGTCGGCATCCTGGCCGATTGCCAGCGCCACCCACCATTCAATCAGCTCATACAAGGCGCTGATCGCCAGCGCCACGCAGACCGACAGCAAGCCCACCATCCTGCGTCCGGACACGTACGCCCCGCGCAACAGTATCTCGCGCGCCAGCAGCGCCGGCACCAGACCCTGCATGAAATGCCCGATCTTGTCGTATGGATTGCGCCCCAGTTCCAGTAAATCCTGGATCCAGAAACCGAACGGCACCCGTGCGTAGGTATACGTGCCGCCCACGATCAGTACCAGCGCATGCACGAAAATCAGGCCGTACAGCAGGTTCGTCAACGGAAAGCGGCGGCAGGTCGCCGCCAGCAGCGGCAACCCGATCAGCACCGGCGCCACTTCCAGCAGCCAGGTTGCCCGATCAAACGCTTGGTCAAACGAAATCGCCATGGCGCCTATCAACAGCAAACCGGACAGGATCAGAATCTTTTCGCGGGACATGAACATGGGATAGAGCGCGCTGCGCCTTGGTTGTCGACGCGATAGGATAACCGCTGGAAGCGGCGGCGGGACGGTATACCAGTGCTTGCAGCGCGATATGCAGCTAGCATCGGCCAGCATCGCGATCCGGAAATTTGCCTAAAATGGTCCGAATTCGTATCTATTTAGCCTGCTATGCAAGCCCCCTCTCCCGCTTGCGGGAGAGGTTTGGGGAGAGGGTGCTTGCAATGTTGATAGCTTAATAAATCGCTTTGCACTTCGTGGATGCTTGGTCGGGGGTAGCCCGATAGGTTGGACTGCAGTCCGATGAATTACTTTTCTTTGCTTCGCCAAAGAAAAGTAAGCAAAAGAAAGGCGACCCGAATTTACCAAATGTAACAGGTATTTCTACGTACTTCAGGTACGCTACGGTTTTCTGTCTTGATAACATACAGGATGATGTATTTTTACAGCCGCTTTTAATACCTGCAGTAATATCTGTATTTTTCAAGATACTCCTACATTAATTGCTTAAAAGTAACTCTGCAGCTGACTTTAAAAACGTTATAAAATCCCGATCCGCCGTTTCCACATGCCTGCTAGTCGCTCTTAAGCGATGTCAAGGTAATGCATGACAGCAATACAATAGAAACCTATAAAAAATGATAAAAGCCACCCCGATTTCACTGAATCCGTCTTCGATTGCGCGCACATTGGCTGCAATTGCCATTTTTTTGGTTCTTGCCAGTACCGCAGGGCAGTTGATGGTGTACCTGACCGGACATGAGCGTGTTTTTGGTCTGGTCCGACTCTTTAACGTCGGCACCGAGCTCAATTTCCCGGCTTTTTTCTCGATGTTTCTGCTGGTATTCGCGGCGTTTCTGCTTGCGGTAATCACCACTTTGGAAAAAAAGCGCAGCGCTTCTCAGCTTGTGCATTGGCGGGTTCTTGCATTCGGATTCTTGCTGATGGCGGTTGATGAGACAGTTTCGCTGCATGAGATGCTGGTTGCGCCGACCCGCAATATGCTGGGCGATGGCAATCTCGGCGCCTTTTATTTCGCCTGGGTGATTCCCGGCATCGCAATCGTACTGGTTCTGGCGCTGTACTTCCTGAAGTTCCTGCTGCAACTCCCTGCGAAAACCCGCGTCACTTTCCTGGTTGCTGCGACCATCTACCTCGGCGGAGCCATCGGTTTTGAGCTTATCGGCGGGCGCTATGCCGAATTGCATGGATCAAACAATTTGACCTACAACATGATTTCAACCGTTGAGGAAAGTCTCGAGATGGCGGGCATTATCATTTTCATCAGGGCGCTGCTGCTGTATATCGCCGGCAATCACAAGGAAGTGCGGTTTCAATTTGATGGAGTTGCCGCCGCGAAGCCATGATCGACGGCCCGACGGACTGACAAGGCTCTGCGCCAGGACGATTGCATGTAGCCAAAGCTTTGTCCACGAAAAACACGAAAGGCACGAAAAAT
>JBDSCZ010000303.1:0-2728 GCA_039920865.1 Burkholderiaceae bacterium | reverse complement strand
GTTACCGCGCCGATCTGCGCCTTGGGGCCGAATTTCTGCATGTCGGAGTGATAGGCGACCGCATATTTGCCCTTCTCTTCGGCGGCCTGCACCACTGCGGTGGAATCGGTGTGATGCGTGACCACGTCGGCGCCTTGGCTGATCAAAGTCAGTGCCGCGTCGCGCTCCTTGCCCGGATCGAACCAGCTATTGACCCAAACCACCTTGACCTCGGCTTTCGGGTTGACGCTGCGGAAACCGCGGGTGAATGCGTTGATCCCCTGCAGCACTTCCGGAATCGGGAATGCGGCGACGTAACCGGCGACACCGGTCTTGCTCATCTTGCCGGTCAGGACGCCCGCCAGGTAACGTGCCTCGTAAAAGCGCGCATTGGCGGTGGCGACGTTGGCGGCGGTCTTGTAGCCGGTCAGGTGGACGAATTTCACGTCGGGAAACTGCTTGGCGACTTTCAGGGTCGGATTCATGTAGCCGAACGAGGTGGTGAATATCAGCTTGCTGCCCTGCTGCGCCAGATCGCGGATCACGCGCTCGGCATCCGCGCCTTCCGGCACATTCTCGACCACCTTGGTGGTGATTTTTGCGCCCAGATTTTTTTCCAATTCCTTGCGCGCCATGTCGTGCTGGGTAGTCCAACCCGCTTCGCCGATCGGGCTGACATACACGAAACCGACTTTCAGGGGTGCAGTGCCAGCAGGTGCGGCCGATGCAGATGCCACGGATACGGCTGCCAGCGCAGACAATACGCCGCGCGCGATGATTTTGGACATGTTCTTCCTCTACTTACAGTGATTCCCGCTATTCTGTGCTGCAGCGCCGAGCGGGAGGAACGGCATATTTCTTAACGAAAATACTGTCCACGAAAAACACGACAAAGGCACGACAAAAGTTCAATGACAATGGCGTTGTTATCCGTGTTAATCCGGATTACTTTTCTGGTTTTAATGGGTTCGTGACTTTCGTGCTTTTTATGGAACCACATTGCCGTCCTGCGATAAGCCTACACGACCGTCACGCTACGCAGCAGTCTGCGCATTGAATGCGAGGGTGGCAATTTTTCCCATTTACAGGGCCAGTTTCAATCGCGTCGACCGGTGCAGTATTGCCACCAAAAAATGATGCGCTGTACAGGAGCAGTCTATTGTTCTCTGGGAGAAAAAACCCCGTCCCATCCGCTGGTCGCTACGCGCAACTGTTCCGCCCCGAGCTGCGTCAGTGTGAATTTTCCGCCGCTCTTTAACGCATAACGCAACATCCAGTTGGCCGCCGGCCCCAGGCGAATCTGCTCCCCGGTGAACCGGATTTCCAGGTCAGAATCCGTCTTACAAATGACGCCAGCGCTTTCTGCCCAAAGCCCTTCTTGAGTTTTGATGAATTCCACGATCAGCGTCCCTTTTTTTTCAAGGATTTCCAGCAACAGGGGTTTTCCATCCTGCATGGTGGTTTCTTCCCATTTGAGCGGAAACGCCTGGTCGCCCAGCATTGAGCGCAATGCACTGATGGTTGTAGCGCATGTCTGAGAAGCATGCGCCTGGCTATTCAACGACAGCAGCAGAGACAAGAAAAGCAATACAGTTATTTTGCGCATGTTCAGTTATTGACCTTTTGCAGAGGGAAAAGCAATGACGGCGATCAACTTGCACATCAGGATTTTGCCAGGGGTTCTTCGGACGGCCCCACTACCTCCCGATACGCGTGCCAGGTCGCATGGCCGATCAGCGGCATTGTCACGATCAGGCCGATATACCAGGTGGCGAAACCGATCACGGTACAGGCGATGATCAGCAGGCCCCACACCAGTGCCGCCGGGATATTCTTCAGCAAGGCGCCGATGCTGATGATGATGGCCGTGACCGCATCGGTATCGCGGTCCAGCATCAGCGGGATCGAAACCCAGCTGACGGCAAACACCAGGCCGGCGAACAAGCCGCCGACGAAAAAATAGACGGTAATGAAGGTCAGGTTATCGATCGACAGCATCTGCTGCAGAAAGCCCTCGATCGATGGCATGCCGCGGTTGTAAAACAGCGCGAACACGATCAGCGACGCACGAGCCCAGACCATCATCACTACCGCCAGCACCACTGCCAGCACGCCGATATTGCTCCAGCGCCCCCGCATCGAGAACAGCGTCGGCAGCAAGCCGGACTGGCTCTGCTCCAGCCGCCGGCTCAGGTCATACAGCCCCAGTGCGAGGAACGGGCCGAGCAGCAGGAAACCGCAGGTCAGCGCCGACAGATAGACCGGCGCGTGCGCCAGCACCACGCTCAACAGAAGGCCCATGCCGGCAAAAATCAAACCGTAGAACAGGCTACGGCCGCCCGTTGCCAGCAGGTCGTGCCAGCCGAGTGCAAGCCAGTGCAACGGCCGCAGCATCGGTATCGTGCGTATCGGCGGGAAAGCCGATGGCGGGCTCTGGTCGGCGTCGGTTGGCGCACCGTTTTCAGGTAACTGCGTGCCGCTGGCGGCTATATGATCATTATCAGGCATCGTTGTCTCCGTTTTTTCATCTGTCGATGGCTTGCGGCTGATGTGATCTTATGCGATTTGACGATCCAAGGTAGAGGCAGGCTCCAAACCCGCCCTTTTTGCAGCCGTGTAGGTGGGCACGATACGGCGGTGCCCACCCTACAATGCTACGATTTAATTGTAACTATTCAGTCGGCCATGAAAAATGTTAAGCAACATCCGAAAATCCGTTCGGACTGAGTAGCGCAGCGTATCGAAGTCT
>JBDSCZ010000302.1:0-3305 GCA_039920865.1 Burkholderiaceae bacterium | reverse complement strand
GAGCACGGTGCCCGTGCGCATCGCATCGGCGACAAGCTGCAGCCGCACGAACCGGGGATTGCGGCCGGCACCAATCTCAATGACATCGGATTGAGCGATCCGACCCGCAATGGACGCAATGTATTCGTCGATTCCGTGTCCGGCACCACAGTGCGGCAGGGCTTGCCGGCAAGGTTGGTGCGGGCCTGACGCGGCGTCTTGGGGGCGCTGGCAGGGGGCGCATCCCTGCCCATTCGAAGCGCCACAACTGCACAGGGCTTCGATTGGCTACAACCTGTCAGCGTGCATTTTGTGCATTAATGTGCGGTTGCCGGAGAGTAGCCTTCCAGCTGAGCGGGGGCTAGCTTGGCTTGCCCGTCAGAAGCTTTAGCTTTTTTCGCTTTCGCCTGCTTCGCGAGCAAAGCCTCCAGCTCCTTGGGAGTGCGCTCATATAGACAGTTTTCGTCGTGATATTCGTCGCGCGTCTTGGCCTTGTTCCCTTTGGAACGAGGATCATCTGGACGTTCATGGCTATTCATGAATAAGGCCACATCCCAAGCGTCCTGATCGCTGAGGGTACCCCCGCGGCCATAAGGCATATTAGCTTTGATAAAGCCTGCGGCGGTATCGATCCGATGCATGCCTGCACCCCAATTAAATGAGTCCTTGCCCCATAAAGGGGGAAATGCGTACACGCCGTTTGCTTTTGTACCCTCGCCCCTCACGCCATGGCATAGCGCGCAATTATTCTTATAAATTTTTCCTCCGCGCACCAAGTCGGGTTTTTGCGCTGGCGTCGGCACTTTGACAAAGCCTTGACCAGGCAATTTAACACCGGTCGGCGCGCCACTCGCGAGCCAGTAATGGTAGGTCACTAAAGCGGTCATTTCCTTGCTGTCCAAAGCTGGCGGCTTGCCGTTCATGCTGAAGCGGAAACAACCCTGGATGCGGCTTTGAATGGTATCGACCTGACCGGTTTTTTTGCGGTAGGCGGGATACAGCACATACGCCGCCCATAACGGCGCTGAATCAGCTTTACGTCCATTGTCAAGGTGGCAATTAGCGCAGTTCAAACCATTGCCGACAAAGCTTTGCGCATATTGCTGTGTATTAACAAAAATATTTTTTCCCATTAAAACCGTTTTCCCGTACTCGTTTTTTGGAATCGCGCTTTCGGCAGGTGGTATAAATTTGGACGGCGCAGGCTTTTTCGCATCACCCTCGTTTGTAATCGGTGCGTTGGCATCGGCGATTCGGTTCTGGGTGTTAGCCGTATTTTTGGGTAGGACGACGGGAGCCGTTGCTGCAGCAGGCGTTTCTTTTGCCACCGGTTGTGACGGTTGCGACGGTTGTTTATCACAGCCGCTGATTAATGCGCTGACTATGCTGCCTAGTGCGAGCACAGAGAAAAAATAGCGGATGGACTTCTTCATTTTTTCTTCCCCTGAGTTCCGAGCGTTGCCAGATATGCGGCGACCGCATGAATGTCGTCGTCCGTAAGATTGCCAGCCACCGTCGCCATGAGCTTTTGCGGATCGTTGCTCCGGGCACCGGTTTTCCAGGCCTGCAATTGGTTCACCATATAAGAGGCATGTTGCCCCGCTATTGGCGGAAATACCGGCGGAACCCCAAGGCCGTCTACCGCATGACATTTGAAACAAGGCGGCACTTGACGCTCCCAGGCACCATTCACAGCCAGATTTTCGCCGCGCGCAATGACAGCGGGATCGCCGGTAGCCGGTTGGGTCTTCGGGCGTTCCAGGCTCGCATAATAGCGTGCAACGGATTCGACATCTTCGGCACTCAAGGCCTTGGCGATAGGTGTCATGACCGGATTGTGGCGGGTGCCGGATTTAAAATCGGCGATCTGTTTGGTGAAGTAGGTTTGTGGCAGATGCGCCAGCACCGGAAACCCGGCTTGTTCATTGCCGCCTCCATCTACGCCGTGGCAGCTCGCACACGCAGCCGCCGGCCCGTTGCCTTTGGTGACGATGGAAGGGGGTGCCGCCACCGCAGTTGAGGCGGACGCCACCATAGCTATTGCCAATGCACAATAGTTGATCGATCGCATAAATAATATCTCCAAAAAATTTTTCTTGACCGAAGTTGAAGTCGGGTGACGTATTGTTTTTCTGGAAGTAACTATAGCTGCTTCGCCTGCATTGCATCAAGTGCCTGGGCACTTGTTGTTTACGCCAGTCTGGTGATACTTTGGTGCCGCATATTTATGTGGACTTTCAGTCCGAACAAACCTGTTTTGCGCTCGGCAACGTCAATCTGGCCTCGAACCCGCCCGTAGGGCGCTGCACCAGTTCGAGAGAGCCGCCGCAGCGCTTGATGCCAAAGTATTAAATGTAAGCTGGCAGGGCCACGCAGACGCGGGTTTGTGTTACCCAGCACAAACCCTGCGGGTGATTGGGCCGGATGGCAAGGAACGTCGCGCCGAGCGCATCATCGGCAAACTCAATGCGGACGAATTCTTCGTTCGGCTGACACGAGCCAAGAAAGGTTGAACATGATGTCAATAAACATAGGGCCTTTCGGGCTGTCCTCCAGCTTGCTGCTGTTGCTGGCAGCCGGGCTGGTTGCGGCTGGTGTCGGCCATTTGGCCGGGCGCGCTCAAAAAACAAGCATCGTCAATACCTTGAGCGACATACTGCTCGCCGCAGTGCTGGCGGCGCGCGTGGCCTTCGTTGCGATCTGGTTTGACGTTTACCGCAGTACGCCCTGGTCCATGCTAGATATCCGTGACGGTGGTTTCACTGCTTGGGCCGGGATTGCGGCGGCGTTGCTGGTGGCGCTGTGGCGCGGCTGGCGTCGGCCGGTGCTGCGCAAACCGCTGATCCTGGGGCTGGCGGCGGGTGCGCTAGTCTGGGGCGCATTGTTCGGTGCGCTGCACATGATGGAAAAGCCAATGCTGCCTACATTGTCATTGACGACACTTGCCGGCGCGCCGACCGACCTTGCAGCGCTTGCTGCCGGCAAGCCCATGGTGGTCAATCTGTGGGCCAGCTGGTGCCCACCGTGCCGACGCGAAATGCCGGTTCTGGCAGCTGCGCAAAAGCGGGAAACCGAAGTGCGCTTTGTCTTTGTCAATCAGGGCGAGGATGGCGCAACGATCCAGCATTACCTCAGCACCGGCCAACTCGATCTGGCCAACTTACTGCTTGACCCCGGCACACGCTTTGGGCGCGAAGTCGGCTCCGGTGCGTTGCCCACCACCTTGTTCTACGACGCCGGCGGCCGACTAGTCGATACCCACCTGGGTGCGCTATCGGCAGCCTCGCTGGCAAATAAATTAAACCAGTTGCGCGCCCGCGCAGCTC
>JBDSCZ010000301.1:0-8673 GCA_039920865.1 Burkholderiaceae bacterium | reverse complement strand
GAAGCCATCAGCAGCGCCGGCGGGGTGCGCTTCGACGCGCTGCAGCCGGACCTGATGCTGCGCGCGCTGCCGGGCGTTTTCTGTGCCGGCGAAATGCTGGACTGGGAAGCGCCGACCGGCGGCTATCTGCTCACCGCCTGCTTCGCCAGCGGCCGCGCAGCCGGACTCGGTGCGCTGGCATGGTTGCGGTGCGAGGCCTAAAAACTGACGCAAACGATAAAAACGCAGTCTGCGAATAACATGAAAGGTACAAACAAGGATTACATTCCAATCTCCAGGAGGCAGTTTCGCCTCGGTGTACCAATTGACGACGGCCATCAATGGACAACGAGACCAACGAGACCAACGAGAATAGGACGGCGATGAGCACAGCACACCAGCATGACCATTCCCACGCTCCGGCGCAGTTCGGCCGCGCCTTTGCGATTGGCATTGCGCTCAACAGCGCGTTCGTCGCGATCGAAGCGTTTTACGGCTGGAAAGTCGATTCGCTGGCGCTGCTGGCCGATGCAGGTCATAACCTGAGCGACGTGTTCGGCCTGGTGTTGGCATGGGGCGGCGCGCTGGCGGGACGGCTGCGACCGGATCTGCGCCACACCTACGGCTGGAAGCGCGGCTCGATTCTTGCAGCCTTTGCCAACGCTCTTTTGCTGCTGGTGGCAATGGGTTCTCTGGCGTGGGAAGCGCTGACCCGGCTGCATGTGCCGCAGTCTGCACACGGAGAGACCATCATGCTGGTAGCCGGCATCGGCATCGTCATCAATACGACGACTGCGCTGCTTTTCATGCGCGGCAGCAAGGACGATTTGAACATTCGCGGTGCCTTCCTGCATATGGCCGCCGATGCGCTGGTATCTGCCGGCGTGGTGGTGGTCGGGGCACTGTCGCTGTGGTTTGGATGGAACTGGCTGGATCCGGTGGCCAGTTTACTGATTGCCGTCGTGGTAGTCATCGGCACCTGGAGCCTGTTTCGGCAATCGCTGCATCTGTTGTTCGACGGCGTACCGCACTCCATCGACCTGGCCGCAGTACAGGCTTGCCTGCAAGCGCTGCCTGGCGTCGAGCGTGTTCACGACTTGCATGTGTGGGCCATGGGGACTTCTGATACCGCGCTGACCGCGCACCTGGTCATGCCTTCAGGCTACCCGGACGATGCTTTTTTTCAGCGGGCAGCAGACGCGTTGCATGATGGCTTCGGCATTGCGCACGTGACGCTGCAAGTGATCAGGAAGCCTTTCACTGTTGCTTGCGATGCAATGGCAAGACATGACGCGGATTCATTGCCCGGTAACAATTAACGGGCATGATGTGGGCTTTGTTGCTCGATTGCGGTCAATCCTTTGAAGCCCGTCAAAATAATTGTGGTGGTAGTTCTTTTCCTCTGCGCGGCGAGCCGCGTACTGGCCGGCGACGTCAGCGGCGCCGGCTCGTCGGCGGCCAAGCCGCTGTATGAGAAATGGGCTGCAATCTACGCGCAGCGCACCGGTGTCAATATCCGCTATGCACCGGTCGGTTCATCGAAGGGCTTGCTGCAGATCAGGCAACGGGCAGTGGATTTTGGCGCCAGTGATGTGGCGCTGGCAGCGGCCGAGCTGAAAAAAGACCGGCTGATCTGTTTCCCCAGTGCGATTTCCGGCGTGGTGCCGGTAGTCAATCTGGCCGGCATCAAGTCCGGTGAATTAATGCTCACAGGTACCGTACTGGCCGATATTTTTGCACGTAAAGTTACCCGTTGGAACGATCATGCGATCGCCGCCCTGAACCCCGGACGGCCGTTGCCGGATGCCGCAATCGTGGTACTGGTGCGGCAGGACGGTTCCGGCACTACCTATAACTTCAGTGATTACCTGAGCAAGATGCAGCCCGGCTGGCGCGCACAATTCGGCCGGGGCTTTACGGTTGCATGGCCGGCGGGCGTGGTGCAGGTCAAGGGTAGCAGCGCGGTAGCTGCCGGCATCAAGCACACCGGCAACGCAATTGGCTATGTCGATTACAACTATGTGGTCCAAGAGAAACTGGCCTACGTCCGGCTCAGGAACCGTGACGGTAACTTTGTCGCACCGAATTCGCGCAGCTTTTCTACTGCCCTCAAGAACAGCGACTGGTTGCGCCATGCCGCATTCGAGGAGATGCTGACCGATAAATCCGGTGCCGACAGCTGGCCGATCACGATGGGCACTTTTATCATCATCGGCCAGGTTGCGCGTGAGCCTGAAGCCGCCATTGCAGCCCTGAAGTTCTTTAACTGGGCCTTCATGCAAGGCGATCATTTGGTGATTGGACTGGATTATGTACGTTTGCCCGATCTGCTACAGGCCAAAATCTATACCGAGATGCTCAAGGTGATGGATCAGACCGGCAAGCCGTTGCACTGGCCGGAACTGTAGACAAAATTTTTGCCGGGGTATGCCAAAAAATATGGAAATTGCCGCATATATTAATTCGGTGTAATGAAAATACTCATGAATTTATTACGGCATTACCGTCGCCATCCGCTCGTAATCGAGAATCTTGATGCGCCGGCCGGAGATCGCAATCAAGCCTTCCGCGGCCAAGTCGTGGAACAGGCGCGACAGGGTTTCCGGCGTCAGGCTCAGGCGGGAAGCAATCAGTGATTTTTTGGCGACCAGCTCGATATCTTCGCTGGTCTCGCGCCGGCTTTGCCGCAGCAGGTATTCTGCCAGCCGCTGTTTGGCAGTTTGCGAGTACGCCTCGATGTCGCGCACCAGGCTGTAAAACTGGCGCCCGACGCAGGTCATCAGTTCGCGCGAAAAATCGAAATTCTGCTCTGCCACGCGCATGATTGCGGTGCGCTCGATATGCAGCAGCATCGCATCGCTGGTGGTCTCGATCAGCGCAATATGCGGACGGTCCAGCAGCATTTCACCCAGGCCGAAGCAGGTATTCTGTCCCAGAATTTCGAGGATTTTTTCGGTTCCCTGCCGGGTATGCAGCACGATCTTGACCTGCCCATAGACGACCCAGAACGCGCCATGCGCAGCTTCGCCGTGACTGACGATCGCAGTATGGGCCTTCGCATGCACTGATCTGGTGTCGGATAGGATGTCGTCGAGTTGCTGCTCATTCAGCATTTTGAACAAACTGGTATTGGCCAAAATGCTTTTCAGATTGGCGCTGTCGTCATTGGATGTGGATAACGCGGGTTTCAACATGTAGTCCTTAATTTCATACTTGCGTACTGCGGCAAATGCAGTAATCTGCTTATTTTTCGATTCAGATAGCGCAAAAATTGCGTGAGATCATGGACGATGATGGTAACGATATGGTATTTGCGCATACATGATGCAGATCAATTTTTGGCGGATGCGCTCGATTGCGCATCCGTCGCATCTATGTGTCATCTTCGATCAATATGGCATCCGGTAGCGGTATCCCTGGTAATTCAGCACCACTGAGCCGCGCAGCATCTGTTCCAGGATCAGTCCGGGCACTACGGTGTCGCCCTCGCGCAGCAACTGGTTGTTGATCAGCAGCGAGCGCTCGGCCTGGTTGCTGGAATAGATGTAACCGCTGATGACCAGCGGCCCGATTTTTCTCTGGATCTGGGGCGGCAGATCGCGCAGCGTCTGCAGTTCCGGTTCGGTTGCAGCGACGCGCGCGGCCGGTGCCGATTTTTTGGCGGGTGTGGCGGCGACTGCTGCCGGCCGGGTCTGCGCCGGCGCTGCTGGTGCTCTGCTGACAGCAGCCTTCGGCTTGCTTGCTTTGGGCGGCGCGGCCCTGGGTGTCGGCGCAACCGGGGTAGCGCGCATCGGCACTGCTTGCGCAACTGTCGGCACCGGTGGCACTACTGATAGCACTGGCGTAATGGTCTGTGCTGGCGCAACTACAGCGGCTGTTGCCGGCGCGCTGGGTGCCTGTTGCAGAACGGCGCCAGATTGCCAGGGCCGGAACCAGGCCAGCGCGAGCAAGATCACAACCAGCAGCGCCAGCGCGATCCAGAACGCGGTACGGTGCCACAGCGGCGCGCGGTCACTGGCGACGGCGTCGAAAACCGCCGGCGCATGAATATTCGGCAACGCACCCAGTGTGCGTTGCGCTTCTGCCTTCTTCAGGGCATCCAGAATGTATGACATTATTTTTTCGGCTCCGCTGTGGCGACGCCGACCTTGCTTAGTCGCGGCTCATCAATGCCGGCGGCGCGGTTGAGGATCATGAAAGTCATCGGGCCGACCATGCCATCGGCATCCAGCCCGTGGGCGCGCTGGAACTGTTGCACCTGCTGCGTCAGGGCCGGGTTGAATGGTTGCCCGATCGGTTGTCCCAGTCTGGCCGCGATCCAGTCAACCTCGGTGCCCTGGGTGCCGGGGCCGAATGCCAGTCCGGTGATGTCGCGCGTGGTCGGCGTGCGCCAGAAAGTCACTAGCTGACCGTTAAATTGTGCTTCCAGATCCGCCAGCGGCACGGTCTTGCTGGCGTCGCCGGTGCGCAAGGTGGCGCTGCTAGCGCTCAGGCCGGTCAGCAGCGCGTAATAGGTTGACGCGTTTGTTTTGCTGTGGTCCTGCAGGGTCAGGATTGCAGGGCGATCGAGTTGCGCCAGTGCGGCCAATCCAATGCCGTTGGCGACATAACAGGCCACGTGTTGTTGCAGCACGGCCTGGCAGGGCGGCCCTTCCGGTAATGCGAAGCCCCACAACTGCGCCAGTTGCCGGTACGCGTGCTGGCGATCCGGCCAGCCGGCGTCCGCAGTCAGCAACGCCGGCGATGCCGTTGTTGTTGCCGTTGCAGCGGCTGTCGGCGCAGGATTGCCGGGCGCGCGCAAGCTGGCCTTGGCCGATGACGGCTTGACCGGATCGTTGCGCCTGTCCTGCTCCAGATTCCAGCCCAGCGCCAGCGCGGCGACTATGACGCCGGCGGTCAGCAGCCGCAGCAGCGCAGGGCTGAACGCAGATGGCGTTGTTACCGCTTGTGTTGACGCGGCATCGCCGAACACTTCGCGTGCCGCCTGCCTGACTATTGCGCGATCGACCGTGTGCTTGTTTTCCGCATACGCACCCAGCAGCGCACGGTCGCACAGCAGATTGATGCGGCGCGGCACCCCTAGCGTGAGGCGATGAATCTGTCGCATCTGCGGCACCGGAAATACCGTGGCGGCAAGCATGCCTGCCACCGCCAGCCGATGCAGGATATAGAGCGCGGTATCCGGCGCCGTCAGCGGCCCCAGATGGTAGCGGGCGATCACGCGCTGGGCCAGTTGTTCCAGCTCGGGCCGGGCCAGCATGCTGCGCAGTTCTGGCTTGCCGATCAGGATGATCTGCAGCAACTTGCTTTGGCTGGTTTCCAGGTTGGTCAGCAGCCGCAATTGTTCCAGCACGTCGCTCGACAGGCTTTGCGCCTCATCGATAATCAGGACATTGTGCCGGCCCTCTGCGTGCGCGGCCAGCAAATAGGCGTTCAGCGCGTCGACATAATTCTTTACCGAGGTCGCATCGCCAGCTTGCGGTAGATCGATGCCGAATTCGGAGCAGACCGTTTGCAGTAACTCCGCTACCGAAAGCTTCGGATTGAAGATATAGGCGACGTTGCAATTGGCCGGAATCTGTTCCAGCAGGCAGCGGCAAACGGTCGTCTTGCCGGCCCCGATCTCGCCGGTCAGCAAGACAAAACCGCCGCCGCTGCCGACCCCGTACAGCAAATGCGCCAGCGCTTCGCGATGCTGCTCGCTCATGAACAGATAGCGCGGATCGGGGGCGATCGAAAACGGTGCTTGTTGCAGATTGAAGAATTGGGTGTACATGGCAGCCATTGAATGATCAAGCGGCTAGGCTAGCATAAAGCTGCGCACGCAGCGGGTTTAGGAGCGTCAGGAAAAGCGCATGAATTTCCGGTTCCTTTGCGCCAGATCAATTGAGCGCTTGATGTAATGCCGGCAATCTTGTATTTGCGAGCAGTTCATTTTATTGTTGGCGCACAAAAATAATTTCCTGATTGCAATAAAAATTAAGCAGGTGAAAATTTTTTGTGCCGATGTTTCCTTATCTTTCCGCAGTACTTGTTAATGACAGGAGAATGTATTTTGGATAATCAACAAACAATATTGAACGCCTCCAATAAATATTTCGAGGGGCAATGCAATTTGACGACAACGCTGACGCAGACGGTCCTTACCGGTTGGGCGAAACTGATCGAGTTGCACATGAATGCGACACAAGCGGCTTTGATCGAATCAGGCGCGGCCACCAAACAATACCTGTCGACCGACCCGAAAGAATGGCTTTCGCTGACGGTCGCCCATAGCCAGCCGACGGCGGGAAAAGCATTCGACTATCTGCGCTATGCGTCCAAAATCGTGTCCGAAACCCAGGCCGAACTCAAGCAGGCAAGCGAGGCAAGAATCGCTGAAGCCAGCGGCAAAATCCAGACCATGGTTGACGCGCTCGTCAACAGCGGAGCGGCCGAGTTTGCGGACACACTGGTGCCCTTGAAAGTACCCACGGGCAAAACCAGCACCAAGTCCGGCCTTGCTGCTGCGGCATGAACTCGCCGCGCTAGAGACGAGGCAACCGGTTCATGCAGTGCAGGCCTGCCTGACTGCATTACCGGAGTGTGGCGGGACCAATGCCGCAGCCATCAGAAATTAACGCGCTGGCCGCAAGCGCAGTAGCTGACCGCGGCTTTCATCGGTCAGTACATACAGCAAACCGTCCGGCCCTTCGCGCACGTCGCGGATGCGCTGATCGCGGTTTTCTAGCAGTCGTTCCTCGCGCACCACCTTGCCCTCGCGCAATTCGAGACGGGCCAGATAATGGCGCTTCAGCGAGCCGACGAACAGGCTGCCTTGCCAAGCCTTGCCGTAGCGCGCGCTGCGCAGGAATGCCATGCCGGACGGCGCAATCGACGGCGTCCACTGGTGCAGCGGCTGTTCCATCCCGGCTTTGGCGCGCAGGCCTTGGCCGATCTTGCCGCCGCCGTAGTTTTCGCCATAGGTGATGATCGGCCAGCCGTAGTTCTTGCCGGCCTCGGGCCGGTTGATTTCATCGCCGCCCTGCGGGCCGTGCTCGTGGGTCCAGAGCCGGCCGTCGGGGCCCAGCGTGGCGCCCTGCAGGTTGCGATGGCCGTAACTCCAGATTTCCGGCAGCGCGCCGCTCCTGCCGACAAACGGGTTGTCCGGCGGCACCGAGCCGTCTTTGCGCAGCCGCACCACTTTGCCGTGGTGGTTGTCGAGCGTCTGCGCATCCTGCATGCGGGAAAAGCGATCGCCCAGCGTAAGGAACAGCGTACGGTCGGCATTCTCGACGATGCGGCAACCGAAATGCGCGCGGCTGGCGATTTTCGGGCGCTGGCGAAACAGCACTGTGACCTGTTCCAGCTGCTTCTCGTCCTGCGACAAACGGGCCGCTGCCAGCGCGGTCGAGTTGATGCCGCCCAGGCCCAGGATATTCGAGCCGCTGGGTTCCGCATAGCAGAAATAGAGGATGCGGTTGCGCGCAAAGTCGCTGTCGGCTACCACATCGAGCAAGCCGCCCTGACCGACCGCATCGAGCTTCGGCACGCCGGCAATCGGCGGCCCCAGCGCGCCATCCGGCTGCACCAGCCGCAAGCGCCCTGGCCGCTCGGTGACCAGCATGCGGCCGTTGCCGATAAAAGCCAGTGCCCACGGGTGCTCCAGATCCTTGACCAGGACTTCCACCTGTAGTTCTGGCGCTGCGGTCTGCGCGCCGGCTCCCGCACATGATGTGGCCATGCCCAGCGCGGCAGACAGGAGGAAAAAAGTGCGTTGTCTAAAATTCGACTGCGAGGATACCCTCTTCATATTTAAATCGACGGCTTGATGTTCTGGTTTTGCCGGAACAGGTTGTGCGGATCGTACTGGTTTTTCACCTGCACCAGCCGCGCGTAGTTGGGCCCGTAGGCGGCGCCGATCCGGCCGCTTTCATCCTCGGTCAGGAAGTTGACATACACGCTGCCGGTGGCAAAGGGTGCCGCCGCATCGAAGAATTCGCGCGCCCACGCAATGCACTTGGCGTCTTCGGCCGCATCGATCCAGCGCGTGTGGACGTTCATCGCATACAGCGTATCGCGGCTTGAATAGGCGGTGGCTTCGGGGTCCTGCCGGCTGGCCTGGCCGCCAATCAGGCCCAGAAAGATTTCGGACTGCGGCGACGGCAGCGTGCCGACATACTCGATCACGGTATCGATCGCGCCATCGTCGAGGCTGGAAAAATTGTGCGATTTCCAGTAATTGCGCGCACCCGGCGTCAGCAGCGGATCGAAGGCTTTTTGCCAGGCGCTGTACGGCATCGGCCCGATGTGTTCGCCGCAGGGCTGGCCGAAGCTGCGCAGCGGCGCCAGTGCGCGCTGGCCTTGCTCCAGCGCACCAGCGTAAAAGATCGCCAGCACCACGACTTCCGTGCCATGCACTTCCGGCGGCAGGAAAGGCAGCGGCGGCGCTTGGCGCAGCACCACCCAGACGCTCAGGTCTTCCGGCATGGTGGCGACGAAATCGCGGTAGCGGGTCAATACCTGCTTGGCCTGATCGAACGGGAACACCAGCAGCCCGGCAAGCACCTCGGGACCGATCGGATGCAGCGCGAACTCGAACAGCGTGACCACGCCGAAGTTGCCGCCGCCGCCGCGGATCGCCCAGAACAGGTCCGGATGCTTGGCGGCGCTGACCCACAGCCGCTTGCCGTCGGCGGTGACGATCTCGGCCGC
>JBDSCZ010000300.1:0-6032 GCA_039920865.1 Burkholderiaceae bacterium | reverse complement strand
CACCGCCTATAGCGGCAGCGTCAACTGGGCAGGATAATCGGTGACCTATCAAACATCTGGCATTGTCGACAAAACTGACAATGCCCAAGCGGCGCAAGCCTTGCATGTGCTGGAAACCGTGTTCGGTTATCCGGCTTTTCGCGGTCAGCAGGCAGAGATCATCGAGCATGTCGCGCAGGGCGGCGATGCGCTGGTGCTGATGCCGACCGGCGGCGGCAAGTCGCTCTGTTACCAGATTCCGGCGCTGCTGCGCGATGGTGTCGGTGTAGTGATTTCGCCGCTGATCGCGCTGATGCAGGATCAGGTCGATGCGTTAGCCGAAGTCGGGGTGCGCGCCGCGTTCCTGAACTCGACCCAGACTTTCGAACAATCGAGCCGGATCGAGCGCCAGTTGCGCGATGGCGAACTCGATCTGGTGTATGTGGCGCCCGAGCGTCTGATGACGCCGCGCTGCCTGGATCTGTTGCAGGCGTCAAAAATCGCGCTGTTCGCAATCGACGAAGCGCATTGCGTATCGCAATGGGGCCATGATTTTCGGCCCGAATACATCAAACTGTCGGTGCTGCACGAGCGCTTTCCCGAGGTGCCGCGGATTGCGCTGACCGCCACCGCCGACCAGCAAACCCGCGATGAAATCGCCGAGCGGTTGCAACTGGTCGATGCGCGCAAATACGTCTCATCATTCGACCGTCCCAACATTCGTTACCAGATCGTCGAGAAGGCCAACGGCCGCAAGCAGTTGCTCGACTTCATCCAGGGCGAGCATGCCGGCGACGCCGGCATCGTGTATTGCCTGTCGCGCAAGAAAGTTGAAGAAACCGCCGATTTCCTGAGCGCCAACGGCATCGCGTCGCTGCCGTATCACGCCGGCATGAAGTACGAACAGCGCAGCGCAAACCAGGCCCGTTTCCTGCGGGAAGACGGCATCGTGATGACCGCCACCATCGCCTTTGGCATGGGCATCGACAAGCCCGATGTCAGGTTCGTGGCCCATCTGGATTTGCCCAAAAGCATCGAAGGCTATTACCAGGAAACCGGTCGCGCCGGGCGCGACGGCGCTCCAGCCAACGCGTGGATGGCCTACGGCTTGCAGGATGTAGTGCAACAGCGACGGATGATCGACGAATCGGAAGCGGCTGAAACCTTCAAGCGCGTGCTCGGCGTCAAACTTGACGCGATGCTCGGCCTGTGCGAGACGCTGGCTTGCCGCCGGGTGCATTTGCTGGATTATTTCGGACAAGGTTCAGAGCGCTGCGGCAATTGCGATACCTGCCTGAATCCGCCGATCTCGTTCGATGGCACGGTGGCGGTGCAAAAATTGCTGTCGACCGTCTACCGTGTCGACCAGCGCTTCGCCGGCGGCCACGTGATCGAAGTCTTGCGCGGGATCGAAACCGAGCGCATCAAGCAGTGGCGCCACGACCAGTTATCGACTTTCGGCATCGGCGCGGAAAAAAGCGAGGCCGAATGGCGCGCGATCCTGCGCCAGGTCATCGCGCTGGGCCTGCTTGCGGTCGATTACGAATCGTATAGCGCGTTGAAGCTGACCGACGCCGCGCGCCCGGTATTGCGCGGCGCACAAAAAACCCAGCTCAGGCAATACCAGAAGCCGGTCAAGTCGAAGCGCGATGGCGGCAAGCCGAAAGGCTATGAGGAATCGACGCTATCGGGGCCGGAGCAGGCGCTGTTCGACAAGTTGCGCTGGTGGCGGGTCGAGACCGCGCGCAAGAACAACGTGCCGGCCTATGTCATCTTCCACGACGCCACGCTGCGCGACATCGCCAAGGCGCAACCGCACTCGATCGACGATTTGCGCGGCGTAACCGGGGTCGGGGAAAAGAAGCTGGAAACCTACGGCGAACAGATCGTGGCGCTGATTGTGGAATTGATTTGAAATGGCGTTATTTACATTGAAATATACTGTATATTGTATATTTCAATATCGCTTCATTTGTATGCGGTGAGTATGGTGTTTTAAGGCATACTCCCGATAAGATTGGCTTTGTCGCAGTTAGCTGTTGATTGTTGCCGACCACGGCTCCCGTTCGTCCTGAGTAGCCCGTAGGGCGTATCGAAGGATCAGCTAGCCCTTCGATACGCTGCTGCGCAGCTACTCAGGGCGAACGGGGTCTGGGGCAATCTCACTTCAAGAACTAACTACGACATAGCCTATAAAATTGGAGTTGTCGATTGGCGTTTGCGAAACACCAGATCCCACACGCCGTGCCCCAGCTTCAGACCGCGGTTCTCGAACTTGGTCACCGGACGATAATCCGGACGCGGCGCAAATCCTTGCGCGGTATTTTCCAGCGCAGGCTCGGCCGACAGCACCGCCAGCATCTGGTTTGCGTAATCTTCCCAATCGGTGGCGCAATGCAAATAGCCGCCCGGTGCAATGCGCGATGCCAGTAGCGCCACCAGCGGCGCTTGCAGTAGCCGCCGCTTGTTGTGGCGCGCCTTGTGCCATGGATCGGGGAAGAACACATGCACGCCGGCCAGAGACGCCGGCGCAACCATATTGGTCAGCACTTCAAACGCATCGTGTTGAATCAGGCGCAGATTGGTCAGGCCATGTTCATCGATCAATTTGAGCAGGCTGCCGACTCCCGGCGTGTGCACTTCCACCCCGATAAAGTTCTTGTCCGGCATGCCGGCCGCAATCCTGGCGCTGGTTTCGCCCATGCCGAAACCGATTTCCAGAATCGTCGGCGCACTGCGGCTAAAGGCCTGCGCGTAATCCAGCGGTGCCTTCGCGTAAGGCAGGCAAAACTGCGGCCCCAATTCGGCAATCGCACGTCCTTGCGCCACCGAAAGGCGGCCGGCACGCGTTACAAAACTGCGGATACGGTGTTCGGTCGGGTCGTAAAAGCGGGCTTTGCCGCTGTCGTCTGGAGATGTTGTATCGGACATGCTTGAAAGGTCTGCAAGAGTAGGGTTATAGCGGCTTGCGCTAGGTTACGTCAGGTTGATAACTGCGCCAACAAAAAAGGCACCGGAATCAGGTGCCTTGCAAAAGCTGGAGCGGGTGAAGGGAATCGAACCCTCGTCGTAAGCTTGGGAAGCTTCTGCTCTACCATTGAGCTACACCCGCGAAGCGTGCATTTTACGCGGGTTTCAACCCGATTGGCAAACTATCAGGATGGTCAGTGCGATGGAAATGGATGGAAGTTTCCTTGATGCCATGCGTGGCCACTGTTCCTGCATCAACGAACAGCCGTTCACTATTTTATTGTTATATCATTGCCCAACCTCGCTTTTACCATTTACACCATTCGGATATGACACACTCAAATCAAAAACCCTTGCGCGTACTGGCCGCCGTTTCGCATGGAGCATTTCCTTTCTTATCCAAGGCGCTTGGCAAGGACTTTGACCTTGTATTTTGTCCGTCGGTTGCGATGGCCAATGCGTCGCTAAACGATGCAATTGATGTGATTGTTGTGGGCATCAACTTCGATGATGGTCAAATGTTTGGTTTGCTGCGCCGCTGCAAATCTTCCAGCCGTGCAAAGCAAATCGCTTTTGTGTGCATAAAATGCCTGGAGGATGAGATGGAGGGCAAGGCGCATGAAGCATTCGACATTGCCACCAGATCATTGGGCGGCGATGGTTTCATCGATCTGTTTCGTTGGACGAAGCAGTTCGGTGCGGATCAAGCGTATGAAGAATTGCGAAACCTGGTTGACGCCCTCGTCCAATTTCGCAGGGCACAGGATCGACATAATCCCGTTTACTCCCGTATTTAAGACGCAATGCAGCCTTTTTGGAGTCGTTCAATTTTAGCTGGCATGTGAATATGAGAAGTTTTGTTGTTCTGCTAATATGCTGAATTCGACCTTGGATGCCAACCCGATGATTGTGTCTTCTGCAAATTGAAGCGCAAACCAACCTGGCAAGTTTATCCGGCTGAATGACGACTGGATTTGGTAGGCTGATATGTTTAGACCGCATGATCCAAACCGGAACCTTCTTCTGGCAGCGTTGCTTGACGGCGATTTGACCGCCTTGCACCGCACCTTGAGCTGGTCCCAATGCCATTCAGAAGTCTACGAATGTTATGGCGTCGTCAAGAAAGAATTCGCCCGCGTGCTGGCGGATGCGCTCCAGCGTCAAGGCATGCCTTCAGCCAGCCAGTCGGCCTGGCGACGAAAAACCTTACAGCGATTCTGCCGCAGGTTTTCAATGCCGATTGGCTACTATTCTGCAACAGCCATACATTGAGGCACCAGGTAGGCAGCTCGACGCTAATCTGGCCATTACTTCACTGAGATTTCCGGAGAGAATGTTGCCAACGCAGATGTGTTTGCGTACCGATGGCAGATCGCTGTATTGCCGGCTGCCGACGGTCAGTTTTCAGCCTCGTCGGCACGAATCAGGCGGCCGTAACAGATCAGGAACGGGGCGTAGTCGCGTGCGAGATGCGAATAATTTCTTGGGCGATGTCTTCTGGCGATAGCACAAAATCAATGCACCCACTAGCAATTGCACTCTCCGGCATGTCTGGCTGACTCGCCGTATTAAGCTTTTGCGCAATTGTAATCCCGCCTATCTCTTTGATGCCGCACAGTGCTGCAGCCCCATCACCATCAAAGCCAGAAACAATAACTGCTATCAGCTGACCATCCCAGTAACGGGTTAGTGAGCGTAGGAAGACCGTGATTACATCAGGCCAGCCGCGAGGCTTTGATATTGGCTTTAAACGGAATACATCATCATCATCGACATGCAAGTCCCGATTTTGAGGAATGATGTACACACGATTAGGTTCTATCAGCAAATTTTCTGTGATGAGCTCGACCGGCATAGTTGTGTAGCGCGGAAGAATTTCATGGAGATGCGTGGGGACGTTTCTGACGTGATTAACGATGATAATTGCAACACCCATGTCAGGCGGAAGATTTTGCAATAATCGAATATAGGCGTCGAGGCCACCAGCCGAACCGCCGACGCAAACAATAGGGAAGTCTTTCACTGATGGAACGATTTCTGTCGACATCTCTATCACCTTTCGTATTGCAGATTCGAATGCTGACGTAATCCGCAGATTCAAAAATGGCCCCATGCGTTGAGACAGTGTTTTTTGGAAACTATGCGCCGGTGGGTGACCGCTCTATTGACATCAAGTTGTTTTTTTAAAAGTAGACCATGTCGGGCTCTTGGCGGTCAAGCGACGAGTCCGCACGCTTGGTTAATATATACAACGTTAGCGCGAGCTACACTCAAGCAGCAATTACCGTCATATATACACGGCGGAGACTCGCATGAACAAAGGCCTGCCTGTCCATTCGACGGGCCTGGAAAGTCGACTCGGCACTCATTGCCGGCGCCTAGATTATTATGGGCGCTTTTTTTCTTCCTTCTTGACTTTTTTGTCAGCCTTCTTTTCCTTCATTGTTTTGGCGGGTTCTTTTTTGACTGCTTTTTTGCTGTCCTGGCTTTTGCTCATGATGTACTCCATGTTAAAAAATTTAATTTCTACTGTAATCCTCTCGCTGATGTTAACACGAGCACGGTGGTATCGGCAGTATTGGTAAACGAAGTCGCGAGGGAGCAAAATCCCCGAATCGTCTAACCACATCACTACCGCAAACAAGAACTAGCACCAATGGCTCAGCGCATTGTTAACTGTCCTGCTAATGAGATATGAATAACGGTGCCTGCATCAGGACGCACTTGCTGACAGTGGCATGGATCATCCGATCCATGCCACTGGTGCGCTGAGCCAGGAAGCAAAATGCCCAACCTTGTGAGCTGGGCTAAGTCATTGATTGTATTGGTGCCGGAAAGAGGAGTCGAACCCCCGACCTTCGCATTACGAATGCGCTGCTCTACCAACTGAGCTATTCCGGCGAAGCCTCGAATTATAGCGGGCGTTTGAAACGCGACGTCGCGCGCTGAGGTCTGCGATCCGCATTTCCCGACGCCATCGCTACCTCAGCACTTTCATCAACCACCGCGCGATGCCGATCGCCTGCGCATCGCGGCCCGGCACGTGCATTAGCTGCATTCCCAGGGGCATCCCCTGCACCGAC
>JBDSCZ010000299.1:0-16018 GCA_039920865.1 Burkholderiaceae bacterium | reverse complement strand
CGTCGATGCGCGCACCCAGGGTCGAGTACACGGTCGCCATTTCGAGACCGATGATGCCGCCGCCGATCACCAGCATGCGTTTTGGCACCTGGCGCAATTCCAGCGCGCCGGTGGAGTCGACGATGCGCGGATCGGCTTTTTCAGCACCTTGCACGAACGGCAGGTTCACCACCGATGAACCGGCGGCGATGATCGCCTGCTTGAACTGCACGGTTTTTGTGCTGCCGTCGCCGGCCGTGACTTCCAGATGATGCGGGCTGACGAACTGGCCGAGGCCTTGCAGCACGTTGACCTTGCGCGCTTTCGCCATGCCGGCCAAACCGCCGGTCATCTTGCTGACAACTTGTTCCTTGTAAGCGCGCAACTTGTCGATATCGACTTCGGGTTGGGCAAATGTGACGCCATGCGCGGACATGGTGGCCGCCTCGTCGATCACCGCCGCAACGTGCAACAAGGCTTTGGACGGGATGCAGCCGACGTTCAGGCACACGCCGCCGAGCGCCGCATAACGTTCGACCAGCACGGTTGCCAGGCCGAGATCGGCCGAGCGAAACGCGGCAGAATAACCGCCCGGACCGGCACCCAGCACCAGCATGTCGCATTCGAGATCGACTTTGCCGGCATAGCTGGAGGCTGCAGGTGCGGCGGCGATGGCTGGGGTTGGTGCTGCAGCGGCGGCAGGTTGAGTTGCTGTAGTAGCAGCGGCGGGCACAGATGCAGCTGCTGGTTCTTCTACTGCTGCAGCGTCGCTCGCTTCCAGCACCAGCAGCACCGAACCTTCTTTTACCTTGTCGCCGATGTTGACCTTGAGTTCTTTGATGACGCCGGCATGGCTGGACGGAATCTCCATGCTGGCCTTGTCGGATTCGACCGTAATCAGGGATTGATCGACCTTGATCGCATCGCCGACCTTGATCATCAATTCGATGACTTCCACTTCCTTGAAGTCGCCGATATCGGGGACTTTGACTTCTATTAAACGCATGGTTTTGGCTCCGTTCTGGCCTTGCCGCATTATGTTGCGGCAAGGTTTGGGTGGAAGCGGGTCTTTGCGATTGGCATGCAAACCCGCCCTGCACCTGACCTCCCATCTTGGGAGGGACTCGAATCACTGCATCACTAAATTACAGCAGGGTTTTGCGCATGTCGGCAAGTATTTCACTCAGGTACACACTGAAACGTGCACCGGATGCGCCATCGACGACCCGATGGTCATACGACAAGGACATCCCCATGATCAGACGTGGTGCGAATTGCTTGCCGTCCCACACCGGTTTCATCGAGGCCTTGGACAAGCCCAGGATGGCGACTTCCGGCGCATTGATAATCGGCGTAAAGAACGTGCCGCCAATACCGCCGAGTGACGAGATGGTAAAAGTAGCGCCCTGCATGTCGGCCGGCTTGAGCTTGCCTTCACGCGCTTGCGCCGACAGTTCGCCCATTTCAAGCGCAATTTGCGAGATGCTTTTCTGATCGGCGTTTTTAACTACCGGCACCATCAAGCCGTTTGGCGTGTCCGCTGCAAAGCCGATGTTGTAGAACTTCTTGAGAATCAGATTCTCGCCTTTTGCATCCAATGAAGAATTAAAGGCAGGGAATTTTTTCAGTGCGGCAACGCTGGCTTTGATGACGAACGCCAGCATGGTCAGCTTCACGCCTGATTTTGCCAGCGCGGTATTGGAAGACTTGCGAAATTCTTCCAGATCGGTGACATCGGCTTCTTCGAACTGCGTCACATGCGGGATCATCACCCAGTTGCGATGCAGGTTCGGGCCGCTGATCTTCTTGATGCGCGACATCGGCAGCAATTCGGTCTCGCCGAATTTGCTGAAATCGAGCGATGGCCATGGCAACAGATCCAGACCGACGCCGCTGCCGCCTGCAACCGCTGCAGCGGCAGCGCCAGCCGGCGCAGACATCACGCCCTTGACGAACAGCTGTACATCCTCCAGCGTGATGCGGCCTTTCGGGCCGGAACCGCCGACACGCACCAGATCCACGCCCAGTTCGCGGGCAAACTTGCGTATCGATGGCGACGCATGCGGCAAGCTGCCGCTGGTTTGCGCTGCCGGTTGCGCCGGTGCCGGAGCGACTGCAACTGGTGCCGCCGCTGGTGCCGATTCTGTTGCAGGCGCCGCCGCTGGTGCAGCTTTATGCTCAGTAGCTGCGGCAGGTGCAGCCGGTGCGCTTGCAGGATTAGCTTCAGCCGCAGGAGCGTCCGTTGCCTTAGCATCAGCATCCGCTTCCAGCATCAACATCAGCGAACCTTCTTTGACCTTGTCGCCCAACTGCACCTTTATTTCCTTGACGACACCGGCATGACTGGATGGAATCTCCATGCTGGCTTTGTCTGACTCGACTGTAATCAGCGATTGATCGACTTTGATCGTATCGCCAACTTTTACCATCAATTCAATGACTTCGACTTCCTTGAAGTCGCCGATATCCGGGACTTTAACTTCGATTAAACTCATAGCGTTGGCTCCGTTTCACCCTCTGCGCGAGGCAAATGGTCGGTGTAAATGTGGGCTTGCATAGCAAGCCGGTGTGGCGCCCGCCCGAGGTTCAGGCGGTGCGCCTTACTGGCTTACTGCGTTACCGGATTCGGCTTGTTAGGATCAATACCATACTGGGCAATTGCCTGCGCCACGACAGAAGCCGGAATCGCACCTTCTTCCGCCAGCGCCTTCAATGCAGAAACCACCACATAGTGACGATTCACCTCGAAGAATTCACGCAGCTTGACCCGCGTATCGGAGCGGCCGAAGCCGTCGGTACCGAGTACCTTGTAGTTGCGGCCTTTTGGCATGAAGGCGCGAATCTGCTCGGCGAACAGCCGCATGTAATCGGTCGATGCGACGATCGGGCCTTGCGTGTCTTGCAGCAATTGGGTCACATAAGGCAGGCGCTGCTCGTCAGTCGGATGCACCAGGTTCCAGCGCTCTGCATCCTGGCCTTCGCGGGCGACCAGTGTCAGCGATGGCGCCGACCAGACATCGGCTGCGATGCCCCAGTCGTCCATCAGCAATTCGGCGGCGAAGATCGATTCGCGCAGAATGGTGCCGGAGCCGATCAATTGCACCCTGTGCTTGGCATCCTTGTCGCCTTCCTGCAGCAAATACATCCCTTTCAGAATCCCCTCTTCCTGGCCTGGCTTCATGCCTGGGTGCGAGTAGTTTTCGTTCATCAGCGTGATGTAATAGAACACGTCTTCCTGCTTTTCAATCATCCGCTTCAAGCCATCATGAATGATGACGCCGACTTCATGTGCAAAGGTCGGGTCGTACGGCATGCAGTTCGGGATGGTCGCCGCCAGCACGTGGCTGTGGCCGTCTTCATGCTGCAAGCCTTCGCCGTTGAGCGTGGTGCGCCCTGCGGTGCCGCCCATCAGGAAGCCGCGTGCGCACATGTCGCCGGCAGCCCAGACCAGGTCGCCGACACGCTGCAGGCCGAACATCGAGTAGAAGGTGTAAAACGGCAACATGACGCGATTGTTGGTCGAATACGAGGTCGCAGCCGCGATCCACGAGCACATGCCGCCAGCTTCGTTGATGCCTTCCTGCAAAATCTGGCCGGCCTTGTCTTCGCGGTAATACATCACCTGGTCTTTATCGACCGGCTCATACAACTGGCCCTGCTGGTTGAAAATACCGATCTGGCGGAACAAGCCTTCCATCCCGAAGGTACGGCTTTCATCGACCAGAATCGGCACCACACGCGGAGCAAGGACAGAGTCGCGCAGCAGAGTGGCAATGATGCGAACATACGCCTGGGTGGTCGAAATCTCGCGTCCTTCTGCCGTCGCGTCGAGCACGTTCTGGAACGCACTCAATTCGGGAATCGGCAGCGTTTCGTCAGCATGCACGCGGCGCTGCGGCAAGGAGCCACCCAATGCTTTGCGATGCTCTTTCAGATAAATCATTTCCGGTGAATCTTCTGCCGGCTTGAAAAACGGAATCCCGGCCAGCTTGTCGTCGGGAATCGGAATTCCAAAACGGTCGCGCATCGCGCGGATCGCCTCATCATCGAGTTTCTTGGTCTGGTGCGCGGTGTTGCGTGCCTCGCCGGTTTTGCCCATGCCATAACCCTTGACGGTCTTGACCAGCAGGACGGTTGGTTGTCCCTTGTGCTCTTGCGCCAGTTTGTAGGCAGCATAAATCTTGTGCGGATCATGGCCGCCGCGCGTCAAATGCCAGATGTCGTCATCGGTCATGTTGGCGACCATCTCCAGCAGCTTCGGATGCTTGCCGAAGAAATGCTTGCGCACAAACGCGCCATCCTTGGCCTTGTAGTTCTGGTAATCGCCATCGACGGTTTCCATCATCACACGCTGCAAAATGCCTTCCTTGTCTTGCGCCAGCAATGCATCCCAGCCGGGTCCCCAGATGACTTTGATTACGTTCCAGCCGGCGCCGCGGAAATCAGCTTCCAGCTCCTGGATGATTTTTCCGTTGCCGCGCACTGGGCCGTCCAGACGCTGCAAATTGCAATTGACGATCATGACCAGATTGTCGAGCGTTTCACGGGCGGCCATGCCAATGGCGCCCATCGATTCCGGTTCGTCCATCTCGCCATCGCCGCAGAATACCCAGACCTTGCGGTTGTCGGTTTTTGCAATCCCGCGTGCATGCAGATATTTCAGGAAACGTGCCTGATAAATCGACATCAGCGGGCCCAAGCCCATCGATACGGTAGAGAATTGCCAGAAATCCAGCATCAGCTTCGGATGCGGATAAGAAGACAGGCCGTGGCCATCGACTTCACGGCGGTAATTAAGCAATTGTTCTTCGCTCAGGCGTCCCTCGAGAAACGCACGGGCGTAAATTCCGGGCGACGTGTGTCCCTGGAAATAAATCAGGTCGCCGCCGTGGTCTTCGGTCGGTGCATGCCAGAAATGATTGAAGCCGATTCCCAGCATGTTTGCCAGCGAAGCAAAGCTAGCCAGATGGCCGCCGAGATCGCCGTCAGCACGATTGGCCTTGACTACCATTGCCATCGCATTCCAGCGCATCCAGGAGCGCAAGCGCTCTTCAATCTCCAGATCGCCCGGGCAGTGCGCTTCAAGGTGCTGCGGAATGGTATTGACGTAGGCGGTATTGCTGGAAAAAGGAATCTGCGCGCCACGGCGGCGCGCCAGATCGACCATGCGCTCCATCAGGTAGTGTGCGCGTTCCGGCCCCTCATGCTCGATCACTGCTTCGAGCGCATCGAGCCATTCCTGGGTTTCCATCGTATCGGGGTCGTGGGTGGCTTGCGCCAAGACTTGATCAAGCTGAGCTGACATTTTTTCGTCTCCTGGTTTGAAACCCAACCCGACCTGACATCGCGGTTGAGCGGTATCTATTCACAATTTACGGCCATCTTTGCTGTACGCGCAAGCATTCTATCAGCAGTTTCTAATATTTCAAATAGCGAAATCATTTTTTATAATGTGAAATTATGTTGCGAGGCAGCGCTATCTGATGAATATTTTTACGGGCCCAATGAGAGCGAGGCCCGCGCCAATTTTGCACAGCAGCAAACAGGGCTATTTGCGTGCATTTGAGTTACTTCAACCATGGCAACGCCATCGATTTTCCGGATTTTCCCTACTTCCGGAATCGCTTTATTGGTTGCCAAACGGCCGAAAATTGCAGCGCAGATTCCAGACCGGCCCAGTCCCGGCAGCGATTCTCCAAATCGGGCAAGCGGCTGGTCTTATAATCCTGTTTTAAATCGAACTTATTTGACGCATATCATGGCTGCCCAACTCATAGACGGAAACCTTCTCTCCCAACAGCTGCGCGGCGATGTTGCCCGGCGCGCCGCCGCCCTGACCGCTCAAGGCCGGCAACCCGGTCTGGCCGTGATCCTGGTCGGCGAAAGCCCCGCTTCGCAGGTATATGTGCGCAACAAGGTCAAGGCATGCGAAGACAGCGGCATCCACTCGGTGCTGGAAAAATACGAGGCTGATCTGAGTGAAGCGGCCTTGCTGGCCCGCATCGATGCACTCAATCACGATCCAAAAATTCACGGTCTTCTGGTGCAATTGCCACTGCCGGCACACATCGACACTAATAAAGTGATAGAAGCTATCGCTGCTGCCAAAGATGTTGACGGTTTTCATGTCAATAACGCTGGCCTACTGATGACCGGCCAACCGCTGTTTCGTCCCTGCACGCCGTATGGCGTAATGAAGATGCTCGAATCGATCGACTATCCGGTGCGCGGCGCCAATGCAGTAGTGGTCGGTGCTTCAAACATCGTCGGCAAACCGCAGGCGATGCTGCTCTTGCAAGCCGGCGCGACTGTCACCATCTGCAATTCCAAGACCCGTGACCTGACATCCCATACGCGCAACGCCGACATTCTGGTAGTCGCCACCGGCCGCCGCAACATCATCACCGCCGACATGGTCAAACCCGGCGCCGTTGTGATCGATGTCGGCATGAACCGCAACGATCACGGAAAATTGTGCGGCGATGTCGATTTCGCCAATGTCAAGGAAGTGGCCGGTTACATTACCCCGGTGCCAGGCGGCGTCGGCCCTATGACCATCACCATGCTGCTCGTCAATACGATCGAAGCGGCGGAAAGAAGCTAACACACCATGAATGCTGCACTCGACCCTAGGCCTCTCATCAACGACAACCCGCTGCTGGATTTCTCCGACCTGCCGCGCTTTGACGCGATCAAACCCGAGCATGTGACGCCAGCCATCGATGCGCTGCTGGCGCGCAGCCGTGCGGTGGTCGCACAGTTGGAAGCGCCGATGCAGCATGTCAGCTGGAGCGATTTCATCGAGCCGCTGGAAAACACCACCGAACAACTGGGGCGCGCCTGGGGCGTGGTCGGCCATTTGAACGCGGTGCAGGATACGCCGGAACTGCGCGCCGCCTACAATGAGAACCAGCCCAAAATCACCGAATTCTGGACCGCCCTGGCGCAAAACATCGCGCTGTTCGACAAGTACAAGACGCTGCAAAATTCTGCGGATTTTGCGCAATTTTCCGCTGCGCGCCAGCGCATCATCGACAATGCGGTGCGCGACTTTCGCCTGGGTGGCGCCGACCTGTCGCCCGAGCAGAAAACCCGTTTCGCCACGATCCAGGAGCAGCATGCGGCGCTATCGACCAAGTTTTCCGAAAACGTGCTGGATGCCACCAACGACTATGCGCTGTTGATCGAGGACGAAGCCGAACTGGCCGGCCTGCCGGGCGATGCGATCCAGGCCGCACGCGCCGCTGCCGAGCAGGATGGCAAGCCAGGCTACAAATTCACGCTGCACTTCCCGTCGTATTTTCCGGTCCTGCAATTAGCCGACAACCGGGCGCTGCGCGAGACGATATACCGCGCCAATGTAACCAAGGCGTCCGAACTCGGTGCCAAGCCGGACTGGGACAATACCCAACTTATCGCCGACTTGCTGAAATTGCGCGCCGAAGAAGCGCAACTGCTGGGTTACCAGAATTTCGCCGAAGTATCGCTGGTGGCAAAGATGGCGCAAACGCCGCAGCAAGTGATCGACTTCCTGCAGGATCTGGCGCAGCGGGCAAGACCGTTCGCCGAAAAGGATCTGACCGAGTTGCGCGCGTTCGCCCGACAGGAACTGGGCCTGGAGACACTGGAAGCATGGGACATCACCTACGCCGCGGAAAAACTGCGCGAACAGCGTTATGCGTTCTCCGAGCAGGAAGTAAAGCAGTATTTTCCCGAGCCAAAAGTGATTGCCGGCCTGTTCCGGCTAACGCAGACCTTGTACGGCGTGCAGATCAAGCCGGACACCGCACCGGTCTGGCACCAGGATGTGCAGTTTTTTCGAATCGAAAAAGACGGCCAATTGATCGGTCAGTTTTATCTCGATCTGCATGCGCGCAGCGGCAAGCGTGGTGGCGCCTGGATGGATGATGCGCGTGGTCGCCGGCGTCAGGGCGACGCCCTGCAAACCCCGGTGGCTTACCTTACCTGCAATTTTTCCGGGCCGGTCGGCAACAAGCCAGCCCTGCTCACGCATGACGAGGTAAGCACGTTGTTTCATGAATTCGGTCACGGCCTGCATCACATGCTCACGCAAGTCGATGAAATCGGCGTATCCGGCATTTCGGGCGTCGAGTGGGATGCGGTCGAACTGCCGTCGCAATTCATGGAAAATTTCTGCTGGGAATGGGACGTGCTGCAGCACATGACCGCACAGGTGGACTCCGGAGCGACATTGCCGCGCGCACTGTTCGATAAGATGATCGCCGCCAAGAATTTCCAGAGTGGCTTGCAGACGCTGCGTCAGGTTGAGTTCTCACTGTTCGACATGCATCTGCATTTCGATCACGATGCCTATGGAAACCGGTCGGCGCGGGATGTACTCAAGGCGGTGCGTGACAAATTTGCGGTCCTGGTGCCGCCTGCATTCAACCGCTTCCAGAATTCTTTCAGCCACATTTTTGCCGGTGGCTACTCGGCCGGCTACTACAGTTACAAATGGGCTGAAGTGCTATCGGCTGATGCCTATGGCGCATTCGAAGAGGCCAGAGCAGACGCATCCGGCAATGGCAACACGCTGGAAGCAGAAACCGGCCGCAAGTTCCAATCCGAGATTCTGGCCGTCGGCGGTTCTCGTCCGGCGCTTGAATCGTTCAAGGCCTTTCGCGGCAGGGAACCGAATATCGACGCCTTGCTACGCCATAGCGGCATGGCTCCCTGATCTCATGCGTCAAAAGGAATCTACATGAAGCGCACCGGTTTGATGCTGACATGCCTGCTCGCATTGTCCTGTATCGGAAATGCCCAGGCGCAACTCTACAAGTGGGTTAGCCCTGACGGGAAAATCAACTACAGCGACCTGCCGCCGCCGAAAACAGCCCGGCAGCTAGAAAAATCGTCGCTGAAATCATCCGCCGACTCTGCCACCGCTGCGCTGCCTTATGTTCTGGCCGAGGCCAGCAAAAACCATCCGGTGACATTATTTACCGGCGCGCAATGCATTCCCTGCGAACAAGCCAGGGACTTCCTGAAAAATCGCGGCATTCCGTTCGCCGAAAAAACCGTCACCAACAACGAAGACATCGCCAGCTTGCAACGGGCCAGCGGCGAATCACAGTTGCCGGTGCTGCTAATCGGTAGTAACAAGCAGTTGGGTTTTGAATCCGCTGCCTGGAATATGGCATTAAGCGCAGCCAGCTACCCGCAGGACAACCAGTTACCCAGGGATTACCGGTTCGCGCCGGCAGAACCGGCCGCACCCAAAACAGTGGCAAAACCGGAAAAACTGGATAAACCGGCTACTGCCACCGATCGTCGTCAACCGCCCGCAGCGGCAACACAACGCTTGCCAGCCAGCGGTAATGCGCCCCCAGACTTCCGCTTTTGATCGCGATCACTTCATGACCAGCATCGACTTCCATACCAATATCGCGGACAAGCTCAACTACACTTGCCGACTGGCGCGCAAGGCGGTCGCCGCGCATAACCGGGTCGCCATTCTGTTCGACAGTGTTGCGGATCTGGATGCGCTCGATGCAGCGTTATGGACCTTCTCGGAAACCGATTTTTTGCCCCATGTACGATCCGACCATCCGCTGGCGGCGCAAACGCCGGTCATCCTGCTGCCGCACGACAGCGCAGATTGCCCGCACCATCAGATCCTGATCAATTTATCCAAAACAACGCCATTGCATTTCGCCAGTTTCGAACGGCTGCTGGAAATCATTTCCACCGATGCAGCAGACGCGTCAAGCGGACGCGAACGCTTTCGCCATTACCGCCAGCGCGGTTATCCGCTGGCCCACTTTGTCGCCAAACCCGCATGAATGATAACGACGCACTAGACGCCAGCATCCCGATACTGACTGAAATCATTGAGCAGGAGCAGGATTTCGCAGGCGAAGCATTGATACCCGAGCCGTCAGCGCCGCTGACAGCGAGCAGAACCGAAGCTGCCGATCCGGTCGAGGTACAAGCCGTTACCGCCTTGAGTGACAACCAGTGGCAGGCACTGGAGCTCCAGATCAGCGAACGCGTGCTGCGCCAATTGCAGACCCGGATTGATTTCGTGCTGGAACACCGGCTCCGGGATGGGCTGGCCGATACGTTGCAACTGGCGCTCGAAGGCATTACGGCAGACATCAAGCGCGGCCTGCATCAGACCTTGGAAGACGTGATCGCACGTGCTGTGGCACAGGAAATCGCAAAGCTGCAGACAAATCAAAACAAACTCGCCGAGGATCCTGCCGAAAATTGATTCCAGATGTGGTATGGCAAAAAAACCTGCATTTCCCGCTTATATTCTATCGAATTTAAAAAATACATAGCACAGTAGTATAAAATAAAAGGCGCCGATGGCAAGTTCAGCATGGGCTAACATGGCTGCATAAGCCAAAAGAAATGACCACCGCTAAAAATCGTTTGTTTTTACAAAAAATTCATCTTGCTTTGTTGTTTAATCAAAAAAATTACCTCCGTAATAACCGCATAAAACATCGAAAATTTCTTACAATCTAAGGATCAAAAATTCCGAGGTTGTTATGAAAGTCATCGTATTAGGTTCCGGTATCATAGGCACTGCATCCGCCTGGTTTCTCAATCAGGCCGGCCACGATGTGACGGTGATAGACCGTCAGCCGGGCACCGCGCAGGAAACCAGCTTTGCCAACGGCTGCCAGATTTCGGTATCACATGCCGAACCCTGGGCCAATCCGGCAGCGCCGATGAAAGTGTTGAAATGGCTCGGGCAGGAAGATGCTCCTTTGCTATACCGCTTTCGGCCCGAATGGCTGCAATGGAAATGGGCTCTACAATTCCTGCGCGAATGCACGCCCAAACGCACCGATTACAATATTCGTCAAATCGTTTCGCTATGCGAATACAGCCGCCAGACTTTGCAGGGTCTGCGCACCGATGCCGGAATCGACTACGATTGCCTGACACGTGGGATTTTGCACTTTTATACCAACCAGAAAGATTTCGACGAATCGTTGCCAGCCGCCAAGCTGATGCGCGATCTGGGCTGTCAGCGCGATTCCATCAGCGCCGACGAAGTGGTTAAAATCGAACCTGCCTTGTCTGGCATCCGCAACAAAATCGTCGGCGGCGACTTCACGGCTACCGATGAATCCGGTGATATTTACAAGTTCAGTCGCAGCCTGGCCGACAAGGCGCAGCAGGCTGGCGTTGAATTCCGCCATAACACCACCGTTACCCGCCTGCTGACCGAAGGCACCGGCGCCGCCGCAAAAATCACCGGTGTCGAAGTCATCCTGCCGGATGGTCGCCATCAAGTGCTGCGGGCAGACAGCTTCGTGGTTGCGATGGGCAGCTTTTCGGTACCGCTGTTAAAGCCGCTCGGAATCAATTTGATGATTTACCCGGGCAAAGGCTATTCGGCCACCTACCAGATTACCGACCCGGACGCGGCGCCCTCCGTATCGCTGACCGACGACGGCTACAAACTGGTTGTCTCGCGGCTTGGCGATCGCTTGCGCGTAGCCGGCACTTGCGAACTGAACGGCTATACACGGGAACTCAACAGCACACGCTGCGAAGCGATCACCCGCCGCACCCGTGAACTGTTCCCCAGCGCCTGCGACTATGACAACCCGACCTATTGGACCGGCTTGCGGCCGATGACGCCGTCAAACATTCCGTATATCGGCAAAACGAAGATCGACAACCTGTTCCTCAATACCGGCCACGGTACACTGGGCTGGACCATGGGCTGCGGTTCGGGGCGTGCGCTGGCCGATATCGTCTCGGGCCAGCAACCGGAACTCGATTTTGCATTTACCGGCATGAGCGGCCGGACATGGCCTGCCAGACCGAATAAAATCCAAGCAGCGTAAGTCTGGATTAACATTCCTGCTATTTCGATGTACGCACCTGCAGCGCATCTGCGTTTTCGTCAAACGCGATCCGGGTAGTGAACTTGGCGCGCTTCATCGGAAAGCGGGAATGGAAATGGCGCACATTGCCTGAACCTGAAATGACGCGCCGCACGAATTGATAATAGGCATCCATATCAATCACGTGTACCGCCAGAAAATAGTCAAATTCACCGGAGACAAAATAGCACTGCATCACCTCCGGCTCCTGCTGCATGCAGGTCTCGAACTGCACCATATGATCGTCTGACTGGTTAATCAGCGATATTTCCAGAAATGCCAGCATTCCATAACCCAGCGCGAACGGATCAACCATCGCCACATTAGCGCTGATGACACCTGTTTCGCGCAACTCGCGCATGCGGCGCAAGCAAGTCGGCTGAGAGACATGCAACTGGTCCGCCAGCGCTCGGGTCGGCGTTAGATTATCCATTTGCAAAAGATTCAGAAGCTTGCGATCTACTTTATCCAAAGTACGAATTTTTGACATATAAAAATTTGTAAAATCCCATAATAACCAAATAAAAACTCTTTGCCGCCGGTCATACCTGCGGTACTTTCCAGATATTCAGAATCCTGAATAAATGCGCCTTACGGTCGCTTTGCTCTATTACAAAACTGAAGGAATTTTTCTACAGTTCGCAATCGTATGCGTGTTTTTAATACCGCGGGCATGTTAAATCCAAACCAGAAAAATCAGTCATACTAATCCTGCAGTTGGTGGCGATTTGTAATTCAATCGCCTTTAACCATAAAAATCACGGCGGCGTCGGAACTGACCGCTTTTTTATTTACTGTAAGCACGATTTGTTGTACCTTTGATACATTCAGATTCCTGAATAATCTTATTTCCCGGTAACCCGCTTCATCACAATGATTAGGAGATGTTCATGCAGTTCACAATAAAAATTAAAATGCTTCCATTGGTTGGCGCAATCGCATTCGCATTTGCCGGTAACGCGTTCGCTGCAGCAGAGCAAATCGTTAAAATCGGTCACGTTGGCCCGATTTCAGGCTCCATTGCCCATCTGGGCAAGGACAATGAAAACGGCGGCAAGATGGCAATTGAGCAGTTGAATGCCGAAGGACTGATTATCGGCGGCAAGAAAATAAAATTTGAATTAATGACCGAAGATGATGCAGGCGATCCGAAACAGGGCACAACCGTCGCGCAAAAACTGGTAGATGCAAAAGTCAAAGGCGTGATCGGCCACCTCAACTCGGGCACCACTATCCCGGCATCAAAAATTTATTATGACGCCGGTATTCCGCAAATCTCTCCTTCCGCCACTAACCCGAAATACACAATGCAAGGCTTTAACACGGCCTTTCGCATAGTGGCCAACGACGCGCAACTGGGCGGTACGCTGGGTCGCTACGCAGTCAAAATCCTCAAGGGCAAGAATATCGCTGTGATTGACGACCGCACCGCTTATGGTCAAGGCGTTGCCGAAGAATTCACGAAGGCTGCCAAAGCCGCCGGCGCAAACATTGCCGCACAACAGTTCACCAATGACAAGGCCACCGATTTCAACGCAATCCTGACATCGATCAAGTCGAAAAAACCTGACGTCATCTTCTTCGGCGGCATGGATGCGGTTGCCGGCCCGATGATGCGCCAAATGAAGCAACTTGGGATAGAAGCCAAGTTCATGGGCGGCGATGGCATTTGTACTGAATCCCTGGCCAAACTTGCAGGCGACGCAATCGGTGAGAGCCAAGTCATTTGCGCAGAGGCCGGCGGCGTTCCCGAAGCCGATAAAAAACCGATGGATGAATTCCGTGCAGCGTATAAAAAGAGATTCGGCATCGACGTGCAACTCTACGCACCGTATGTCTATGATTCTGTAAATGTAATGGTGGCTGCGATGCAAAAAACAAATTCGGTTGAACCGGCAAAATATTTGCCTGAATTGGCTAAAATCCACTACAAAGGTATAACCGGCCCTATCGTTTTTGATGCCAAAGGCGATATCAAGGATGGCTCCCTGACACTCTTCACCTACAAAGGCGGCAAGCGCGAAATGATGGCTGTAGTCAAGTAATCAGTTTTCTCTCTTGAAAAGCGCCCTTGTCTTCGGACCGGGCGCTTTTTTTCTGCCGGACTGATGCGCTTGGCGAAAAAAAGCGCTCGGTTGAGCGCTTTTTTGTATCATTTCTGATCAGCAATTACTTCTGTGACAATACCCATTTGACCAAGGTTTGTGCTTCAGCTTCGCTGACCTGGGTGTTGGCCGGCATCGGGATCGCGCCCCAAACGCCACTACCGCCTTTGATCACTTTGGCAGTCAGCTTGGCTTCCGCATCTTTTTGTCCTGCATATTTTGCCGCTACGTCCTTGAATGCAGGACCAACCACCTTGTTTGCAACCGCATGGCAAGCCATGCAATTCTTGGCTTTTGCCAAATCGGCATTTGCCATAGCTGCGTTAGAAGCCAGTCCGCCCAGCGCAAAAAGAACCAATAAAAAACTTTTCATTGCTTTCTCCAAAATAATAACTGCAAACATTCTACAGCGGTTTTTCGATCTATCCTTGGCGACGTGATATCGCCTGCACAAATTATCGCACTTCGTTGACTATCGACACTATTCCGTTACACTCTTTGACAAAATCACGCAATGAAGGATCTGCCATGCCATTGATTATTGCCATCGTTTTATTGTCCATATTAAAATATTTTGAAATTGGTTTCTTCGCCAGTTTTTCGTGGTGGTGGATTGCCGGACTGATGGCGATTACTTTTATTTGGTTCGAATTCATTGAAAAAATGCTAGGACTGGACAAGCGGCGCGCCCACGATACCATGGAGAAAATACGCCAGGAACGGGTCAAGGCGACCTTTGAAAAAACCAATCGCAACAAGCGACGCTAGCTTTTCTCAGCAAGCACAAAAAAATGCCGGAATCGAAATTCCGGCCTTTTTTATTGGTGGGCCAGGCCGTTGCCGTTACGGCGGCCTCGTGCCTATTTCTTCATTTGCGCGATTTCAGTTGTGTAACATCGCGCACCGCGCCACGGTCCGCCGAAGTTGCCAGCGCCGCATATGCTTGCAACGCCTGTGACACACAACGCTGGCGGTTTGCCGGCTGCCAAGCGCTCTCCCCTTTGGCATCCATGTCTGCCCGGCGTTGTGCCAGATCGGTCTGACTAACCTTGAGATGGATGCGGCGCTCGGGAATGTCGATTTCAATGATGTCACCTTCTTCGACCAGACCGATCGCGCCGCCTTCTGCCGCTTCCGGCGAAGCATGGCCGATCACGAGACCGGACGAGCCGCCGGAGAAACGGCCATCGGTAAACAGCGCGCAGGATTTGCCCAGACCCTTGGATTTGATGTAGGAAGTCGGGTACAGCATTTCCTGCATTCCCGGGCCGCCTTTCGGCCCTTCGTAACGAATGATGACAACGTCGCCGGACTGCACTGCATCGCCTAGAATCGCCTCCACCGCATCGTCCTGACTTTCGAAGATGCGGGCGCGGCCGGCGAACTTCAAAATGCTCTCATCGACACCGGCTGTTTTTACGATACAACCTTTTTCGGCAATGTTGCCATACAACACGGCCAAGCCGCCATCCTGCGAATACGCATGGGCTTTGTCGCGGATGCAGCCATCAGCACGGTCGGTGTCCAGACTATCGAAGCGCTGGCTTTGCGAGAATGCCACCTGGGTCGATACGCCACCGGGTGCAGCGGTAAACAGTTTAAGCACCGCAGGATCCTGCGTGCATACGATGTCATTGGCAGCGATCGCATCCGCCATGGTTTTGCTGTGGACGGTGGGCCGACTGGTATCGAGCAAGCCGGCACGCGTCAGTTCACCCAGAATACCGAAGATGCCGCCGGCACGATGCACGTCTTCCATATGATATTTTTCGGTTGCCGGAGCAACCTTGCACAGACACGGTACCTTGCGCGAAATCCGGTCGATGTCGGCCATCTTGAAATCGACGCCGGCTTCATGCGCCGCTGCCAGCAAATGCAACACGGTATTGGTCGAGCCGCCCATCGACACATCCAGCGTCATCGCGTTTTCAAATGCCGCTTTGGTGGCGATGCTGCGCGGCAGCGCAGTTTCATCATCCTGTTCGTAATAACGCTTGGCCAGGTCTACTATCACGCGTCCGGCGCGCAGGAACAGTTCCTTGCGGTCGGAGTGGGTAGCCAGAA
>JBDSCZ010000298.1:0-17473 GCA_039920865.1 Burkholderiaceae bacterium | reverse complement strand
AGTTGCTGCCGCTGCAAATGTTGCAGTTGCAGCTACGGCACAGACGCTGGAGCCGGCGCGCTTTAATGCCGACTATCTGAACAATCCGGCTCCGGCGTATCCGCTGATGTCGCGCCGGCAAGGCGAGACCGGCAAGGTATTGCTGCTGGTGCAGGTCAGCGCGCACGGTGCGGCAGGTCAGGTCGAGGTCAAACAAAGCAGCGGTTTCCCAAGGCTGGACCAGGCGGCGCTGAACGCGGTACGCCAGTGGCGCTTCGTGCCGGCGCGGCGCGGCGATGCGGCGGTGGCCGCCAGCGTGGTGGTGCCGATCACGTTCCGGCTCGATAGCTAATCTATTTTCGTTTCATTCTGCATTTTTTATCTAGAATCAAGTCCATGACGCTTTATTTAAAACCCCTGTCCGCAGCGCTGCTGGCCGCCTTTGCCGGCGGTGCTTTGATGCCGGCAGCGCAGGCAGCCGTTAGCACTGATAGCGACACCCAATTGCAGGAAGTGGTGGTCCAGGGCGGCTCTGCCCCCGGTGTGCCGAAAGAATTGCCGGCCGTGGTCGAGTCCGTCACCCGCCAGCAAATGGCAGACAGCATCAACGTGATCAACACCGAAGATGCGCTCAAGTATTTGCCCTCGATCCAGATTCGCAAGCGCTTCATCGGCGACACCAACGGCATCGTCGCCTCGCGCTCTTCCGGCACGCTGACCAGCGCCCGCTCGCTGGTGTATGCGGACAATCTGCTGCTGTCTAACCTGCTGGGCAACAGTTACAGCTACCCGCCGCGCTGGGGCATGGTTACGCCGGAGGAAATCGAGCGCGTCGATGTGATTTACGGGCCATTTTCGGCGCTGTATCCGGGCAATGCGATGGGTGCGGTGATCAACATGACCACCCGCATGCCGGACCAGTTCGAAGCGCACGCGAAGGCGCAAGTGTTTAACCAGAATTTTAAGCTGTACGGCACCGACGAAAGTTATTCCGGCAAGCAGTTCAGCGCCGCTTTAGGCAACCGCGCCGGTGCGCTGTCATGGTGGTTCAATGGCAATCACCTCGACAGCCGCGGCCAGCCGATGTCGTTTTTGACCCAGCCGGTTTCGACCAAAAATGCTGCCGCCGGCGACCAACAAGTCAGCGGCGCGCACTCCGATCTCGATACCAGCGGTAATCCGCGCACCATCCTGGGCGCCACCAGCATCGCCCATACGATCCAGGATCAGGCCAAGCTGAAACTGGCGTACGACATCAGCCCGACGCTGGTCGCCAGCTATACGCTGGGTTTGTGGCAGGGCGATAGCACGACCGATGTCGCGTCGTATCTGAGGGATGACGCCGGCAATCCGGTGTATAGCGGCAAGGTGAAATTCGGCGGCAAACAGTACACGATCAAGGATACCGACTTCAACTCCGGCAGTTCCGAACAGCAGCACTGGATGCACGGTGTATCGCTGGCCAGCCACAGCGGCGGCAGCTGGGATTGGCAGGCGCTGGCCAGCGTGTACGATTACAGCCGCGATCTGTCGCGCTCGCCGGCTGCAGCCGGCGGCGGTACCCTGACCGACATGAACGGCACCGGCTGGCGCACGCTGGATTTGCGCAGTACCTGGCGTCCGAATCCGGCGCATGAAGCCAATTTCGGCTATCACTTCGATCATTACCAACTCGATGCAGAAGTCTCCAAGACCGCCAACTGGAGCAGCGGCGCGGCCGTCAGCCGCGCGTCAGCGTTTGCCGGCAAGACCGAAACCCAGGCGCTGTATGCGCAGGATGCGTGGCGCTTCGCCCCAGGCTGGAAAGCCACCGTCGGCGGGCGCTGGGAAAACTGGCAGGCGTTTAACGGTGCGGTTTCCGACCCGAGCAGCACGCTGGCGTTCGGCAAGCGCAACGAAACTTTCTTCTCGCCCAAGCTGGCACTGTCGTTCCAGCCGGCACCGGCCTGGGCCTTGCGCGCATCTCTGGCGCAGGCGTACCGGATGCCGTCGGTGGCCGAGTTATATCAGGGCACTATCAGCAACAATGCGATCGTCAAGAACGATCCGAACCTGAAGCCGGAGCAAGCGTTGTCGGGCGAATTGAGCGCCGAGCGCGAGCTCGGCAACGGCCTGCTGCGCGTCAGCTATTTTCAGGAAAACGCCAGGGATGCGCTGTATTCGCAAACCAACATGACGGTTTTGCCGACCATCACCAACATCCAGAATATCGATGGGATTCGCACCCGCGGGCTGGAACTGGCGTATCAGGGCGTCGATGTCGGCCTGCGCGGCCTGGATCTGGCCGGCAGCATCACTTACGCCAATTCGATCATCACCCAGAACGACGCCAATCCGGCCACGGTCGGCAAACGGCAGCTGCGCGTGCCGGACTGGCGCGCCACCGTCAGCGCGACCTACCGCCAGAATGCGCAACTGTCGTATGCGCTGGCCGCGCGCTACAGCGGCCGGCAATACAACACGCTCGACAATTCCGACAACAACGCCGACACCTATGGCGGCGCGAGCAAATTCTTCGTGCTCGATGTGCGCCTGCGCTATAAGATCGACCGCCAATGGAGCGCCGCGGCCGGCATCGACAACCTGACCAACCGGCAGTATTTCGCTTATCACCCGTACCCGCAGCGCACGCTGTCGGCCGAACTGAAATACGACTTCTGATAAAGGACTTTCATGATCCACGCTCTGTTACGTATCCCCTTGATGCTCTGCCTGACGTTGCTGCCACTGGCGGTTCAGGCCCATGGCGGGCATCAGCAGCAACCGGCCAAGGCCGCAAAAAAACCCGCACTGGCGCTGGGCGCAGCCTTTGCGCCCGATGGCGCGCTGTGGACGGTCGGGCTGGATGCCGAGGCGCGCCTGGAGTTGCGCATCAGCCGCGACGACGGCCTGCATTGGCAAGCGCCGCGCCTGCTTGACACCGGCGGCGAAGCGGTGGCGGCCGACGGCGAGAGCAGCCCGAAACTGGCGTTCGGGCCGCAGGGTCAGGTAGTGCTGGCCTACACCACGCCGCTGGCCAAGCCCTACAGCGGCGCGATCCGGCTGCTGCGCTCGGCCGATGGCGGCGCTACCTTCGCGGCGCCGGTGACCGTGCATCACGACCGTCAGGTCATCACCCACCGCTTCGGATCGATTGCCTTCGATGGCCAGGGCCGGCTGCATACGGCCTGGGTCGACAAGCGCGATCTGGAATTGGCGAAAGCGGCTGCCGCAAAGTCGGGCAGCGCCAAGCCGGCCTATCGCGGCGCGGCGATTTACCACAACGTATCAATCGACGGCGGCGCGACTTTCGGACCGGATACCAAGCTCGCCGATTACAGTTGCGAATGCTGCAGGATTGCGCTGACACCGACCGCCGATGGGCAGGTCGCGGCGCTGTGGCGCCACGTGTTTGCGCCGAATATCCGCGACCATGCATTCGCGCTGCTGGGTGATGCTGCTGCGGCCAAAGCGCCGGTACGCGCCACCTTCGACAACTGGGCGATCGATGCCTGTCCGCACCACGGCCCCGGCCTGACGCCGGCTAATGGCGGCGGCTATCACGCGGTCTGGTTCGGCGAGAAATCCGGCCTGGCGCAAGTGCGCTACGGCCGGCTGGACAAGGACGGCAAGCCGGTCGGCGCCGTACTGGCGCTGCCCGACGAGCAGGCTGAGCACGCCGACGTACTCAGTGCCGGCCAGCGGCTGGCGATCGTCTGGCGCAGCTTCGACGGCACCGGCACCAACCTGAAAGCCTGGGTCTCCGAAGATGACGGCGGCCATTTCACGCTCAGGCAACTTGCGCGCAGCGCAGCCGACAGCGATCATCCACGCTTGTTGCGCAAGGGCGCGCAGCTGTTCGTGCTCTGGAACACCACAGGAAAACGCCATGTCGAAGCACTCTAAATATTGGCTGGCCTGCTTGCTGGCCTTGAGCACTGCGGCAGCGCAGGCAGCACCGCATAAAATCGAAGATTTTGATGCGCAGAGCTGGCAGCGCTGGCAGAGCAGCTTGCCGCGCCCGTCTGCGGTGGTGTTTTCGACTACCGACTGCAGCCATTGCCCGGCAGCCATCGCCGCCATCGCAGAGCAGCTGGAAAATCGCAAACCCAAGATTGCGCTAATCGTGGTGGTGATGGACGGCGACCAGCATCCGGGCCTGTTGCAGGATGCGCATACCCGCCAGGCCAGCCGCCTGTTCGTATTCAAGGGCCAGACTGCCGCGCTGCAATATGCAGTCAACCCGAAATGGCGCGGCATCACGCCGTATGTCGCGCTATTCCCGCAGGTTGGTGCTGTGACGCTGATAACCGGCAAGCCGTCGGCGCAGCAGCTCGGGGACTGGCTGGCGGCCGGCGGTAAGCAATAACTGAGGTACCCGTTGCGCACCAAGATCAGAACCCGGCGAAATTGTAACTATTCAGCCAAGTGGCGCGGTTCTGTAGGCGCGCACCCGGGCGCGAAAGCAGTCGCAGACTGCTGCCGTTGGTCGCACCCGGGCGCGCTCCCACAAAAAAGCTGCTGCCTGGAAGTTTCTTAGAGGGCGCTGAACGATTACAAGAAATTCGCAAAAATTAGGAGTATCGTTATTTTTACGGCATTTGCCGCATATATTTATTGCGCCTATTAAATATACAAGGCGATGTATTTAAAATGCCCTGAACCTTCTGCGCATCAATCAGCGGGTTGCCGCCGCGGCGCGGCGTCGTTCTGCGGGTTGCGTGATCAGCCAGCGCAGCTCGTTCAGGATGATGAACTCTGCGGGACTCGGTTTGACGTTGGGCGCAACGTCGCCCCAGTCACCGTAAATAAAGCCGACCGGCTGGCGGTTGACCGTCAGCGGCACGATGATGAAGCCGGTGGCGGCGGCCAAGCTGTCGCGCCACCAGCGCGGCAGCTTGGCGGCAAATTTCGGGTCTTGCACATTCTCGGCAAAAGTGATGCGGTCGCTGGCCAGCGCCGCATGGAACAGGTCGGGCTGATAGGCATCGCTGAACACCAGTTGCGGGATCAGCGCTGACGCGTCGGCGCCGAAACCCATTCGGGCCAAGTATTTTTCTTCCTTGATGTTCCGTAAAAAAGCAATCGCACGTCTGAAGCGGAGCCCCTGATACAGCGCTTCCAGTCCCATCGTCATCATCTGGCTCGGCGTTGCGCTACTGACGATGCCGCGCATGTCGAGTACGCCCTGTTGCAGGATGCCGGGAGCCGCCGGTTCGGATAAGGCAACTTGGGCCCGCGCGCGTTTTTCGGTATTGCTGCGCTTGGTGCTGTGCACCGCGCCCAAGTCGGATTCAGCCGCCTTTTTTGCATGTTCCGCCGCCTGCAGCACTGCTGCGGAATCGACCCCGAGCATGCCGGCGTACGCATCGGCAAGGCGCAGGATTTCGGTGTCGCCCGAGGCCTCGTCCTGGCACAGCGCGCTCGCACATTGGCTGGTCATGCACGATATCGCAGCCAGCCATTCGGCATGCGGCACTTTTTCGCTCGGCACCAATACCGGCGGTTCGACCTTGCGCATGCTGTTGATCAGGCTGTCGGGCAATCCCCAGCGCTGCGCGATGGTGCGGCCGATCTGCTCCAGTGACATGCCCAGATTTTCCTCCAGCACCAGATCCTGGTGCCGCTGCGTTTTTTCGCTGTCCTGCAGTGCCTGCGACCAGCGCTCGGGCAAATAGAACGCCGTCATCATCCGGCCCAGCGTGTGAAGCATCGAGCACACGACAGCTTCTTCCGCATGGTGGCACTTGGCCGAGGTGGCAACCTGGCGCGCCACGTGCCCGGCCAGCAATGCCTTTTCCATTTCAAGCCGTGCGCTGAGCGTGTCGGGGGCGCTGGCTGCCAATTCGTCGATTAGCCTGGAGCCCAGCGCCAGGTGACCGATGGTCTGGGTTCCCAATAACAAGACGGCCTTGGACACGGTGCCGATGCTTTGGCCAAAGGCCGAGTACATCGCGCTATTGGCCAGCCGCAGCACTTTCTGGGTCAGGCCGGGATCGGACATGACGGTTTGCGTCATGTTGAATTCCCGCTCGTCTTCGCCATGCATGGCGTCCAGCACCGCACCGATCGCCTTGGTAAAGCCGGGTAGATCGCCGCGCTGCCTGATGCGCTCCCACAGCAGTTCCATGGTTGTATCGGCGTTGGTGGTATCGGGATTGCGCATGGTTGTGATAATCAGGTTAATTGGTGCAAATCCGGTGCAACGTCAACCTGCGCTGCGATCGCGGTTGCCGTCAGCGCGTCCAGTACGCCGTGCGGCGACATTGGCCTGCCGGTTAGGTAACCCTGGATATAGGTGCAGTCCCGATCGAGCAGAAACTGGTGCTGCTGCTCGGTCTCCACCCCTTCGGCCACGACCGATAAATGCAAATTACGGGCCAGGCTCAGGATCGTGTTGCAGATCGCGCCATCCTTTTCCGACCCAGGCAGGTCCTTGATGAAAGCCCGGTCGATTTTCAGGATCGCAATCGGGAACCGCTTCAGGTACGCCAGTGATGAGTAACCGGTACCGAAATCATCGATCGCGATGCGGATCCTGCGCGCGACGATCTGGCGCATGATGGCTTCGGCCTGCAGCGGATCGGTCATCAGCGTGCCTTCGGTGATTTCCAGCACCAGCTGGTCGCCGGCAATCCCCGACAAGGCAAGCGCCTGGTCCAGCAGCTCCATGAACTGCGCGTTACGGAACTGCCTCGGGCTGACATTGACCGAGATGTAGAGCGGGCGCCTGGCCGCGGCCTCGAAAATCTTGAGCTGGACGCAGGATGCCTTGAGCGCCCAGGCACCGAGCAGGTTGATCAGGCCGTTGGCCTCCGCGATCGGAATGAAGCGGATCGGCGGCACCAGTCCGATGCCCGGGCGCAGCCAGCGCATCAGCGTCTCGAAGCCTTGTATCTGGCGGGTTCGGGCATCGACGATAGGCTGGTAATCGAGAAAAAATTCGCCGTTCGTAACAGCCTGGAACATCGCCGCTTCCAGTGACAAATCATGCTCCGGCTGACCGATCTGAGCGCTGTCATAAACCACACTGCATGCTTTGCCGGTTGCTTTTGCGCGGTACATCGCGGCATCGGCATGGGCCAGCAGCTTGACTTCGTCTTCGCCGTGCTCCGGATATACGGCCACCCCGACCGAAGCGCTGACATGCAGCGTATGGCCCTGTACCTCGAACGGCGCCTGCATCATCGAAATCATCCGGCCGCAGATCAGCCTGATGTCGGCAGCGCTGACCGCACCGGGCATGATGATGACGAATTCGTCGCCGCCGATACGCGCCAGCGTATCGCTATTGCGCAATGCCTTGATCAGCCGGCCACTGGCGACCCGCAGCAGCGCATCGCCGATCGGGTGGCCGAGGCCGTCATTGACCTTCTTGAAGCCGTCAAGATCCAGTGCGGCCACCGAAAATCCCTGGCCGCTGCGCTGCGCCTGGGCGATCGCCATGCGCAGCCGGTCCGACAGCAGCGCCCGGTTCGGCAATCCAGTCAAGAAGTCATGCGTGGCCAGGTGGCGCAGCTGCGCTTCGATCGCACGCGTGCCCGAGATGTCGCGGCCGACCGCGAGCAATTCGCTGCAATCGTCTGGCGTGGCATACGTAGCATAAACGGAGAGTTGAAATTCGAACCAGAGCAGCGTATCGCCGGCCTTGATGCGCAGTTTGACGCGACCCGGCTGCCGCGTTGCAACAGCGTCCGCCAGCGCCGCCTGCAAGCCGTCGCGGTCGGTGGCGCACACCAGCTCCGACAGCGCACGGCCGACCAGATCCCGACCGGCGCGCATCAGCTCGACAGTGCGTGTGCTGGCGTACAGGATGTCACCTTGATGGTTGAGCCTGACCACGATGTCGCCGGCAGCCTCCATCAGGCTTGCCAGCGCGCGCCGATAATCGGTTTCAGGGTGCGTCGATGAACTGGATGACAATTTGGAAACCTGGCCCTTCAGTCTGGTGTGGGGATGAAGCAATCTGAAGATTTTAATCGCAAAAATGATGCTTTGTAGAAATGTACCACTGAATATGCGATTTCCGTGAAAAATGGTGTGCATCAAAGTGCCGAGAAATCGGACACAGCGAATCGGCATCGCACAATTTTGATCAGGGAACCGTGCAACAGGGCTGCGCTCGAATAAATGCATTCCGATATATTATTCATGCGATAGAGGTCCGCCGCTGCAAACAGAGATAGCGTTAATTTGATGTGGCCGTGGTGTTATTTGACAGCATTTTTATATGTCATTTTTTATATGAAACTGAAAATTCTGGGCTGCAGCGGCGGAATCTGCGCCGAACTGCGCACCACCGCCATGCTGCTTGATGACGACGTCCTGATCGATGCCGGCACTGGCGTCGGCGATCTGACCCTGGACGAAATGGTGCGCATCGATCACGTCTTCGTTACCCACGCGCACCTCGATCATATTTGCAGCATTCCGTTTCTGGTCGATACGGTCGGCTATCTGCGCACAACACCGTTGACCGTGTATGGCACCAGCGCGGCGCTCGATGCGTTGCGTGCTCACGTATTCAACAACAGCATCTGGCCTGACTTCACGGTGCTGCCGCAGACCGAGGCGCCCTACCTGCGGTTTCGCGAGATCAGCCGCAACCAGTGCGTAACGCTGGCCGGACGCAAGATCACCGCGATCAGTGCCAATCACCTGGTGCCGGCGGTCGGCTACTGGCTAGACAGTGGTGTCGCGAGCCTGGTGTTTAGCGGCGATACCGGCCCCAACGATGCCCTCTGGGATATTGTCAATAGCATCGGCAACCTGCGTTATCTGCTCATCGAGACCGCTTTTTGCAATCGCGACTACGCGGTAGCAATGTGCTCCAGACATCTGTGTCCCAGCTTGCTTGTCACCGAGATCAGCAAGTTGCGATTGCCTGCGGAAATCTTCATCACCCATCTGAAGCCCGGCGACCGGGCGCGCACAATGGCGGAAGTCGTTGCAGCCTTGCCTAACTTGCAGCCAAAGATGCTCGAGCATGGCCAGATATTTGAATTTTGAAACAGCGCGAATATTAAAAACACTAGCTGTGCGACCGGAAAAACGACTATTCGGACCTCACAGAAACTCCTTGCCGATGTCGATGCTGGAGCGCTGGCCGATGTGTTGGTAGTTTTCCTTAAGCCACGCCTCGGCTTCGGTGCGTCCCTTGTCGCGCAGGAAGCAGAGGAAGTCCCAGTCGGCATTAAGCTTACTCGACACACCGAGTGCTGCCATGGTCTGGTCTGACCGGATCGAGTGGATCATCATCTCCTTCATCTCGCCACGCTCGATCTTGCCCTGCTGAATCAGTTCGGTGACGAAGGCGATTGCGCGCATCTCACGCATCAGCGAGGAATTGAAGCTCACTTCATTGATGCGGTTAAGGATTTCAACCGCAGTGGTCGGTACGCCGGGACGCACGATCGGGTTGATGTGAACAATCACCACATCGTTGGTATTGCAGTTGTAGATCAGCGGGTAAATTGCCGGGTTGCCGACATAGCCGCCGTCCCAGTAGTGTTCGCCGTCGATTTCTACCGCCTGAAACAGGGTCGGCAGGCAGGCTGAAGCCAGCACCGCTTCGATGCACATGTCCTGGCCCGAAAAGATGCGTATCTTGCTGGTCTCGACATTGGTTGCGCATAAGGATAGATGGATCGGGCAATGTTCGCGCAACGCGCTGAAATCAACCTGCTCCTCAAGTATCTGACGCAGCGGATTCATGTTGTGGGGATTGAACTGGTACGGCGACAGGATCCGAAGCATGATGTCTGCCAGCAGGTACAGCGGCGCGTGGGACAGCCCGAAGCTGCTGGACGGCTTCATCCACGGCACCTGGCGGAACGGGTTATAACTGTCTGCCGATTGTGCAATGGCGTGCCAGAAATCATGCAGCGCCTGGCGTGCGTGTTCGGCATCGCCCTTGAGCAGACCGTAGGCCAGCACTACCGCGTTCATCGCACCGGCGCTGGTCGCACTGACACCCTCAATTTCAATCCGGCCGTCTTCCAGCAAGCGGTCCAGCACACCCCATGCGAAAGCGCCGTGCATCCCGCCGCCTTGCAGCGCAAGCGCGATCGGCTTGTGCTTGGTTGACTGTTTATCACTTTTGGCAACCATTGCAAATCTCCTCAGTGCCTGGTCAATCCGCACCTACTCCGTTCTGATACGACGATGCTGCGTTCTGCGGTCACTCTGTACATTACGCCTGCCGGACAGGAACCAGGTATGCAACTCGCCGATGCCCTTGGCATCGATGATGCCGCGTTCCTCGAACAGGAACGGCTCGCCCAGCCGATGCCGGGTGGCCTGCGTCACCTGCACGCGGCCGGCCATGCCGTGGGATTCCATCCGGCTGGCAGTGTTTACCGCGTCACCCCACAAGTCATAGATGAACTTGCGCGTACCAATGACGCCGGCCACCACCGCGCCGCTGTTGATGCCGATGCGCAGCTGCAAGCTGTAGCCGTTGCGTTGATTGAAGCGGGCCAGCGCGTCCAGCATGTCGAGCGCCATGTGCGCCGCCCGCGCCGCATGGTCGGCGGCCGGCACCGGCAACCCCGCCGCAGCCATGTAGGCGTCGCCAATGGTCTTGATTTTCTCCAGGCCGCGCTGGTCGGCAATGCTGTCGAAGTCGGAAAATATTTCATTGAGCATTGCCACCAGTCGCTCGGCGCTCATGCCGGCAGAAAAACGGGTGAATTCGACGATGTCGGCAAACAAAACAGATACTTCCGGAAAACTGTCGGCAATGACTGTCGGGAAGCTATTGGCCAAAAGGTCGGGACGCGCCTTCAGGCGCTCGGCAATCGGGTACGGCAATATGTTGAGCAACAGTCGTTCCGACACTTTCTGCTCGGCTACGATCTTGTCGTACAGGCTCTTGAGTTCGTCGCTCTGGCGACGAATCAGCTCACGGCTGGCCTCCACTTCCCGCACCGTCTGCTCCAGCACTTTGCTGTGATGCAGCGATTCCTTGTGCAATAGGCGTACCTCCAGCATGTTGCGAACACGCATCAGTACCTCGGCCAGATCAAACGGTTTGCTAACGAAATCCTTGGCCCCAACTTGCAGAGCGCGTAACTTATGGTCCGGTTGGGCCGTGGTCACGAGAACCGGAAGGTAGCCGTCGGTTTCGATTTCCTTCAAGCCCTCCATCACCTCGAATCCATCCATGCCAGGCATCTTCAGATCGAGCAGGATCAGGTCGTAGCGGTTTTTACTGTGCAGTGCGCAGACCGCATGCGGATCCATGGTGGCCGTGACTGCGGCATAGCCGGAATCGCGCAGCAACGACGTGAGCAGCAGCACATTGGCCTCCAGATCGTCCACTATCAGGACTTTGGCGTTCAGTATTTCAGATGCGCTGATCATTGCATGCGTCCTGCACCATGTGCATTAACGTCCATCGGCCGGCCCTTCACATCATAATGCTGCGGTTGCACAATCTGTCATCGTGCAGCTGCCAGCCGACGCCCAGCAGAGCGGAAAATTCGCTGGCCGGCAACGGCCTGCTGAAGTAATGTCCCTGGATTTCGTCGCAACGGTTGGCACGCAAAAATGCCAGTTGCGCGCCGGTTTCCACACCTTCCGCGATCACCTTGAAATTCAGGCTATGCCCGAGGTCGATCACCGAGCGGGTAATCGCCGCATCGTGCGGATTGGTAACAATGTCGCGAATAAACGACTGGTCGATTTTCAGCCGATCCAGCGGAAACCGCTTCAGGTAGCTCAGACTCGAATACCCGGTACCGAAATCGTCGATCGACAACTGCACCCCGAGGTCCTTGAGCTGGTGCAACTTGACGATGAAATGTTCGGCGTTGTTCATCATCATGCTTTCGGTCAACTCCAGTTCCAGAAAGCTGCCATCGAGCCCGGTATCCTGCAGTACCCTGGCCACCGATTCCACCAGCCCATCCTGCAGGAACTGTCGCACCGACAGGTTGACCGCAATATGCAGCGGTGGCAGACCGGCATCCTGCCATGCCTTGTTTTGCGCATGCGCAGTCTTGAGAACCCAATCACCAATCGGCACAATCAAACCAACCTCCTCGGCCAGCGCGATGAACCGCTGCGGTTCTACCAGTCCCAGTTCAGGGTGATGCCAGCGGATCAGCGCTTCGGCACCGATCACCCGCCCGTTGCTGAGATCCACTTTCGGCTGGTAGAACAGTTCGAACTCCTGGTGTTCGATCGCAGCGTGCAAAGCGCGCTCCATCTCGGCACGCTCCATTGCGCGCACGCTCATTTCGCGCGAGTAGAACTGAAAACTGGTGCCAAGCTCATCCTTGGCGCGGTACATCGCGGCATCGGCGTTCCTGAGCAGGGTTTGCATGTCCTCGCCATCGTTCGGAAATATGGCGACGCCGATACTGGCTGTGACTTGCAATTGATGGCGATCAACCGCAAACGGCGCGGAAAATGCATTGCTGATCTTGCTCACCGCACTGTCAATATCTTGCAGTTCATTCAGGCCGACCAGCAGGATGATGAATTCGTCGCCGCCCTGGCGCGCCACGGTATCGCCTTCCCGCACCGTTTCCAGCAAGCGCGCCGCCACCGATTTGAGAAGCATGTCGCCGACAGTATGGCCGTAACTATCGTTGACGCCCTTGAAGCGGTCCAGATCAAGGAATAACAGCGCCAGCATTGACTCGCCGCTCCGCCGCGCCAGCCGCATCGCTTGCGTAACGCGATCGCCCAGCAGATTGCGGTTGGCAAGATCGGTCAGTGCATCATGATCGGCCAGGTACTCGATGCGGGCTTCATTTGCCTTGCGCTCAGTGATGTCGCTGGCCACCGCATCGACCCGCAACAAGCGCCCTGTCGCATTGCGCACCGCCTTCGAGCGCTGTTCGACCCAACGGATGCTGCCATCGGGCCGCAGAATACGGTATTCCTCGGTCACCGCGCCCTGTTGCAGCAGCCGTGCCTGGGTTTCGATGACTTGCGGCCGGTCTTCTGGATGGATCACGTCGAACAATAAATCGCGGGTCCGGAAAAACTCTGCGAGCGGACGGCCATAGACATTTTCGGCCATCGGATTAAGGTACAGCAAGCCTTCATCGGAAGCGGACCAGACCACATTGTCGATCGAATTCAGAATCCCGGACAGCTTTTCCTGTGTCGCTTGCAAGTTTTGTTCCGCCAGTGCGCGTGCCGCCCTGCTGCGGATATTCACCACGCCGTAGGCGATATCGTTGACTAGCTCGTCAAACATCGCAATTTGCACGCCATCGAATGCGTCCGGCGCATCCTCAAAGATAGTCAGCACCCCGAACACCCGGCCCGAGTCGCGCAACGGCAAGGCCAGCGCTGAGCGGTAGCCGCGCGCACGGGCTTGTGCGCGCCATGGAGCCGGAACCTGGCTCGCATCGGCATCGATATCGGCCACCACGTAAGCCGAGCCGGAATCGATCACAGTACCGGCCGGACATAGATCCTCCTGGTTGCCGCCCCATTTGATCGAATACGCATCCAGAAAGCAATCCTGGGCACCGGCCTGTGCCATCGGAGCCACGCAACCGTCGTCTTTTGCATAACCGATCCATGCCATCCGGTAATGCCCGACCTCGACCACCGTACGGCACATGTCATTCAACAACGCCATCTCATCCGTCGCATGCATCATCACGTGGTTGCACTCGGCCATCACGGTACGCGCGCGCAGGTTTTTGCGCAGCGCCTGCTGCGCCTGCATGCGTTCAGCCATTTCAATTTTCAGCTGCGTGTGCTGGCGCCTGATTTTTTCGTAAAAAATCAGGCTTTCATAGGCGACCGCCAGCTGCGATGCTACCGTGATGGCGACCCGCTCATCAACTTCGCTAAATGCATCGGCGCCAAGTTTGTCGGCCAGGTACAGCCAGCCGTGCACACGCTCACCCGAGGCAATCGGCACTCCCAGCAGCGCATTGGCCGGCGGATGGAATGGCGGCAATCCCATGCTGCACGGGTCGTTGCCAACGCAGCTCGCGCGATGCACAATCTCCCTGTCGAGCAGTGTCTTGAACAGCGCGCTGTGCGGCGCTGCCGCAACCAGCTGCGCCTGCATAGCCGGATCAAGCCCGCGGCTGGCGATGTGCGCCAGTTGTCGACCGTCCGGCCCTGGAATGCCGAGCGCCGCATACTTGGCGACACAAATGTTCTGGGCGATACGGCAACCGATTTCCAGCAATTGTCCCGGATCACGCTCGGCGGCCAGTTCTATCCCCAGTTCAATCAGCGCAGTCAGGCGCAGGCTGACCGCCTGAAGACTAACCAGCGATTCCGACAAGCGCAGCGCCATCTGCTCCAGATCGGAAGCGACACACTCGCCGCCTTGCGCAATCTGCGACAGCAAATGTCTGCTGGCTTCGATTTCAACCAGATATTCGGACAACTTGATGTCGATCGTGACGAAGCGCTTGCCTTCGGGCGGTGGCGGAGTCAGCGTCGGCAGCATCTGGCCCGGCAACCCGAGCGCCTGGTGCACGGTTGCCAGGATGATTTCCGGGTCCGACGGCTTGGGCAATACCCAGCGTACGCCGCAGGCCAGCGCGATCGCCTCGGCCTCGCGTTCGCGATACGCTGCGGTGTAAAAGATGATCGGGGTGCCTGCGATAGCCGGATCAGTATCCTCGCGCAGTCGGGTAACGAATTCAAAGCCATCCATCTGTGGCATCAGGATATCGGCAATCACCAGATTCGGACGCGCAGCAAGCGCGATCTTCAGCCCGTCTGCGCCGTCCGCTGCCTCCAGCAACTGATGGCCGCTGTAACCGAGCAGCGTCATCAGAAATTCGCGGTTCAGCACATGATCGTCAACGATCAGGATGGTGGCCATCAGTGTCCTCTCCAATATGTTCGCCCAAACAGGCCGCGATCTGGTTAAGCAATACCTGCGGTTCGATCGGTCGCTGCAGGAAACGTGCTGCGCCCATTGACAATGCCTGTGTAATATCACTTACGCTACCGGATGAGGCACTAAGAAACAGAAGTGGTATCCCGGCTAAGCGGGCATCGGCGCGCAGGCGCTGGAGGAAACAAAAGCCATCTTCGTTGGGCATGTGCAGATCGCACAGTATCAGGTCTAATCTATTGCTCTGCGCGCGCTGCCAGCCTTGCTGCACACTTTCGGCGAACAGCAGCGTATAGCCGAACGGCTCCAGCGTACAGCGGATCAGTTCGCGATTCGCCAGCAAATCGTCAACCACCAGGATCGTTGCGCCTTTCAGCGGCGGCGCGGCTTCGGCAACAGGTGCCAACTCCGCTTCTGCCGCTGCCGCAACGCCCGGACGCTGCGCATGCAATGCTGGCGGCAAAAATTGTTCGATCTGGCTGACAAATGTGGTCGGCTCGATTGGCTTGCCGAGATAGCCGTCGAAGCCGGCCTCCAGCATTTTCTCGCGGTCGCCAACCATCGCTAGCGCGGTGACCGCGATTACCGGAATTGCCCGCAGCTTCGGGTCATCTTTCAGCAGGCGCACCACCTCGTAACCGTCGCGCTTGGGCAGGTGTATATCGCAAATAATTAGGTCGGGCGGCTCCTGCTGTGCCGCCTGCCAGCCTTGCTCGCCGTCGGCAATGCCGCGCACGGGATAGCCGAAAGCTTCCAGCAGATACACCATCAACGCCATGTTGGTGGGATTGTCTTCAATGATAAGGATTTGTGCCGCCATAGCCTGCCCTCCATTTTCCCGATTGCATCAATCAGCTTGCTCCGGCTCAATCCCGGCCCAGCGTCAGGGTGAAAATGCTGCCCTTGCCGTATTCACTTTGCAGTGACAGCCGCGCACCGATCATGTTGGCCAGTTTCTGACTCAGGTACAGGCCGAGCCCGGTGCCTTCGAAATGCCGGGTCGAGGCATTGTCGATTTGGCTGAATATCTGGAACAGTTTGTCCTGATCTTCAGGCTTGATGCCGACCCCGCTATCGATGATCTCGAGCGCCAGCACAGGCTGCCCTTCATCCAGGCGCGGCTCCAGCCGCACCAGCACTTCGCCGCTGGCGGTGAATTTGATCGCATTGTTGACCAGGTTGATGACGATCTGGCTTAACGCGCGGCGGTCGGTCTGGATCACGATCGCGTCGGCGTGCAACTCCTGCCTGAAACCCAGGCCTTTTTGCTCGGCTTGCGGGCGCAAGGTTTCAAGCAACTCCCTGAGCAGGTTCTGGCATACCACCGGCTCGACGTTGTGCGCCATCTGGCCCGATTCTATTTTTGTCAGGTCGAGCAAATCGTTGATCAGCGACAGCAGATGGCGGGCGCTGGACTGGATCGTCTTCAACTGCTTGTCCTGGTCACAGGTCAGCGGTCCGGGCAGCCGCATCAGCAGGGTGCCGGTAAAGCCGATGATCGCGTTCAGCGGCGTGCGCAGTTCATGCGACATGCCGGCCAGGAAACGGTCCTTCGAAATATTCGCGTTTTCCAGCGCCAGATTTTTTTCCTGCAGGCTGCGCTCGATGCGCTTGCGCTCGCTGACATCGCGGATCGCGCTCATGGTCAATACGCCTGCTTCGGTTTCGATCGGGCTTAAGCTGATCTCGGTTGGAAACTCAGTGCCGTCCTGGCGCAAGCCATGCAGTTCCCGTCCGGCGCCCATCGGCCGCGGCTGCGGCGCGGTAAAAAAAACGTCGCGGTAACCTGGGTGCTTCTCCCTGAAACGCGCTGGAATCAGCATTTCGATTTTTTTGCCAAGAAGTTGTTCACGCGCGTAGCCAAACAGCTTTTCAGTTTGCGAGTTGACGATCACAATTTCGCCGTCGGAGTTGACGATCACGATCGCATCCGGCGCCGATTCGAGCAAGCCGCGAAATTTCTGCTCCGCATTTCTGCGCGCGCTGATATCACGGATCGCGCTCATGCTCAATACGCCTACTTCGGTTTTGATCGGGCTTAAGCTGGTCTCGGTCGGAAACTCGCTGCCATCCTTGCGCAAGCCATACAACTCCAGGGCGGCGCGCATCATCGGAGCGCGCGGCTGCATAAAATAATTGGCGCGATGGGCGACCTGGGCGCTGCGAAAGCGCTGTGGCGCCAATATTTCGGCCGGCTTGCCGCGCAGCTCTGCAGCCTGGTAGCCGAACATCACTTCGGCCTGGGTATTGACCAGCACGATGCGCCCGCTCGAATTCACCAGCACGATGCCGTCCGGGATCGAATCGAGCAGATTGCCGAACTTGGCTTCGGCCAGCTTGGCGTCGCGCAACGCTTTCAGGTCCGTCACATCTTTAATACTGATCAAAAGAAACGCCGTCTTACCCTGCGCGTCGTTAATCGCCTTGCTGGAAATGCTGACGAAAATTAACGACTCCTCTTTTTTCCGGCAGAATGCCTCGTACACTGAAAAGTCGGTGCGCAAGGTCTGCTGCAGATTGGCTTCGGCCTCTTCGTGCCATCCTGATAGCATAATCAGGTCATTCAAAGGGCGTTGCAGGGCTTCGGCTTCGGTATAGCCGAATACCGTTTCAGCGCCCTTGTTCCAGTAGACCACGTTACCGTCGAGCGTCGTGATCACGACGCCATCGGGCATTTCATCCAGG
>JBDSCZ010000297.1:0-10337 GCA_039920865.1 Burkholderiaceae bacterium | reverse complement strand
GCGCTATGCGACTAACCTAGCACCGTCTGCCGATTTGTTTTACGCGATAAAAGCCAAGCAAAGCGGATTTTCACTGAGCGGCAAGGCCAAGGTCGAGTGGCGCGTCAGTGGTGGTAAATACAGCATCAGCACCCAGACCGAGGCCGCGATCGTGGGGCGGATACTGGATGCGGGCAGTAACGGCGCGATTGATGGATTTGGACTGGCACCGTTGCAGTCGACCGAAAAACGCTTTCGCAAGCCGCTCACTACTACTAGTTTCGACCGTCATGGCAAGCTGATCCGCTTCACCGAATCCGAACACAGTTACCCGTTGCGTGGCGGCGAACAGGATCGCACCAGCGCCATCTGGCAACTGGTAGCGGTCGCGCGCGGCGCACCGAACAAATTCAAGGCTGGTTCGCGCTGGCAGTTTTTCGTCGCCGGGCCGCGCGATGCAGAAACCTGGAGCTTCAAGGTCATCGGCAAGAAAACCATCGATACGCCGCTCGGCACGCTGCAAGCGATCCATGTGCGCAAAGCGCCGCCGCCCGATTCAAAAGGGCAACAACTCGACATCTGGCTGGCGCCTGCGCGCGACTGGTATCCGGTGCAGCTGCGCTTTTCCGATGCCGACAGCGATTTCATCGAGCAAACGCTGCAACGCATCGGGCGGCTTGAGTAGCCGATGCACAGGTCTGCAGTCGGGAAAGGCAGGTCCACGAAAGACACGAAAGGCACGAAAAAATCGTAGGTTGGGCTAACGCTTTATCAGCCCAACATTCTGCGGCCGCAGTTGGGCTTCGCAAGCTCAGCACAAACCTACAGAGTATTTTTTAATGCGAGCAATATACATGCGGAAAACAGCATGTTTTTGCCTATACTCCGGCATATTTATAAAATTAAAAGGGCCGCAGTCGCGTCGGTTGGGCTAACGCTTTATCAGCCCAACTTCTGCTCAGTTCACGCACGCATACGGTCCATCGGGCGCCGCATTGATCAAGGGCAGCAGCCGCGGTGCCAGCACTTTCAGCAGCTGCACCGGAAGGCCGCTGGTGAAGTCGTAATCGGCGGCTTGCGGGCCGGCCACGTAGGCGATGATGGTGCCGAAGAAGCGCTCGTCGATGTTGAAGACAAAGGTGGCAGTGCGATTCACCACCCGCGATGAGATCAGCTGGCCGTGCGCGCCATAGGTGTCGAAGCGGTGGTCGCCGGTGCCGGTCTTGCCGCCGACCGGGATGCTGCTGCCGTCGGGCCGCACGAACGCTTGCTTGACCCGTTTCGCGGTGCCTTCTTCGACCACCAGCCGCAACGCGCCGCGCACCGCTTGCGCCACTTCCGGTGCCAGCACTTGTTTTGCGGCTTTCGGCTCGTGCCGCAGCACGGTTTCATACGGGGTTGCGGCGGCGAAGTGCAGCGATTTGATGCGCGACTCCGGCTTTCTGGCGCCGTCGTTGACGATGATTCCCATCAGTTCCGCCAGCGCTGCCGGGCGGTCGGCCGACGCTCCCAGCGCCGAAGCGTAGGACGGCACCATGCTGTCGAACGGATAACCGAGGCGCACCCATTGCCGGTGGACTTCCAGAAACCCTTCGCCTTCGAGCAGGTTCAAGATCCGCGTGTCCTGCTTATTTTTGCGCCGGGTTTTGAACAGCCACGCATACACTTCCTGGCGCTGCTCCACGCTGGCTTGCATGACCTGGGTCTGGGTCGCGCCCGGGTGGTTGCGCAGATAGCCGACCAGCCATAGTTCCAGCGGGTGAATCCCGGCCAGATAGCCGCGATCGGCCAGCGACATGTTCTGCGGCGCGTATTGCTGATAGAGCGCAGCGAATTTTTGTTCGCTCGGCTCGGTTCCGGGCGGCAACTGGCTTTTCAGGAAGGCGGCAAACTGCTCGAGCGTTGCATCCGGCAAAATGGTGCGGAAGATTGCGGCCAGCCGCGACACGGCGGGACGCACGTTTTCCAGCAGCACATCCTCGGCCTGCTGCGCGGTCTTGCCTTGATACTTGACCAGGAAGCGGCGCATGAAAACCTGTCCTTCGCGGTCGGCGAAGCGGGCCAGATACTCGGCGCGGCGCGGATCGTCGGCATCGTGCAGCAGCTTGGCGGTGGAGCCGGGGATCTGGAACATGTAGTGATGCACCACGTCGCGCATCAGACGGATGAACACCAGGTTGACCGAATTGCGCAAGCCGTCGCGCACCGACAGTATTTTGCTGTCGTCGGAGTGCTGGAAGTTGTCGAAATGGTGCAGACCGCCGCCGGTATAAAACCCTTCCGCCGGGCTGGCCGAATAGCGCCGTTCCAGCGCTGCAGCCAGCATCGGGCTCAGGCTCTTGTCTTGTGCGCTGCTCAGATAATCGACCGCCCAGCGCGTCAGAACGTCTTTCTGGTCGACTTCCTGCGCGCGCAATTGCGCGTTGTCGAGCGGCGCCAGGCGCTGTTGCAGATTGGCGATGATGTCGAGATAGGTCAGCAGCGTGCGCAGCTTGGCGGTCGAGCCGAGGTCGAGCTTGGTGCCTTCGTTGATATTCAGCGGCTGGTCGAAATTATCGGTCTGGACCCGCAGCAGATTGGCGTTCAAGCTGCGCTCGTACAGGGTGAAGCTGTACACCACGTTGGCCGGATCGCCGCGCCCCAGCAGTTGCTTGCTGTTGAGCCCGGCCGCTGCCGCGTTGGCCGGCAGCCGCAGGCCGCGCAGCAGGTCAGTGACCGCTGCCTGCACTGGCGCATCGAGCGTGCTGGCCGCGCTGACATCGAGCCGGTCCAGGTCATACAGGCTGCTGTCGAGCAAGCCGGCCAGATGCGTGCGCACCGAGTTGGCAGCCTTGCGCGCAATGAAGGATAGCGCCGGTGTTTCGGCGCGGATCGCATGCCGGTTCAGTTTTGCCGGCAGCGCCGCATCCTGCAGCATCGGCGTGATCACGCCGGCATTGCGCAGCAAGCGCAGGTAACTATTGGTCAACTGCTCCAGTTCGGCCTCCTTGCCGCTGAAATAATACGAAGGCCGGCGTTGCGAGATCAGCAGACTCAGCGCCTGCTTGTACAGCAATGCCTGCTCGGCCAAATTGCCGTTCGGGCCTGCTTTCAGGATCCGCTGCACGTCGGCAAAATCGCGCCCGTACCAGACCCACAGGCCGTCGCCGATGCCGTGCACCTCGCCGAAGCCGGGCCGGGCCGACAGCGGCATGGTGTTCATGTAATTGACCACGATCTGGCGCCGCGCCGCGCTGGTGTCCTCGCCCTGCAAATAGGCGCGCAACGAGGCCGACACCATCTGGTGCAGCTTGTCCTGTATCGAGGCGGTGCGTCCATCGGGTGAGTGGCGGTATTTTTCAATCTGGGTCGCCAGCGTGCTGCCGCCGGCAGCTCTGCCGTTAACGCCGACCTTTTGCAGTCCCTGGTTGAGCGCCGCCATTGCCAGCCGGTCCCATTCCACCGCAGGGTTGCGCTTCTGATAATGCGGATCGAGCAGTTCGCGGTTCTCGATAAACAGCAGGCTATCGATCAGAGTCGGCGCCAGATCGTCAAAATTTTTGAAAACCCGCTGCGGATAGCGCTCGGCAAACAAGCGCTCGTCATGGCAATCGAGAATCGTCAGGCCACCCTGGATTTTCTCCGGATACGGCGGGAAATAACCGTCATCGACCCACTGCGCCATGCGCGGCGATATGCGCGCCTGCTGCGCTACTTCAAAATCATGCTTTTGCAGTTTGCCGATAAAACCCGGCAAGGTGGAATAGCCGAGACGCTGGTCATACGGCGTGGTCTGCGGAAATCGGATCAACGCACTGGGGCCGGGTTCGACCGCATACGTCATCTGGCTGGCCAGCTTGGTAAAAAACCGCGCCTGATAGGCAGATGTGCGCATTTCCTGCGCGACCAGCAACCCAGCGATTACGATGGCCGACAACAGTATTGTTGTCAAAGCTATCTTGAACCAGAAATACAATGATTTTTTTTGCCGCATATGCATGGTTGAATCTAAATTTTTGTGACGGTTATTGTGCGATGGCAAGTCCGTATGGTACATGCCAGCCCGGCGCAAGTCGTATCAAAAGCTGCAGTTTCGCGATGTGTGGCAATGCTGCAACGCAATAGCCCTTGCTGTTATTACATGCCCCATATGTTTCGCGTATCTGATTGGGTGCAGACTTGACAACAAACTGGCAACGCGGAGCAGCACACGGCAGGCGTGCATGACATTTCTCAAATAACAGTAGTATTAGGACTTACGCAAAACCGCCCCAGCGGCGTTGCAACTCCTCGCCGTACTATTCGTACTGTCTTCGTCGTTGCGCCTTGCTGGAACAATTTTGCGTAAGTCCTAAGTATTGTGGAGATTGAAATTAAATATGCTTGCTTACAAGTGGAGGATGAACAGATGCAGCAATCTTGCCCTCGGATGTAAGATTTACTACTAAAGCTACGACTAACAATGGCACACGATATTTTCCTGAATAAAAACCCGGCGCGCCCGCGCCTTGCACATTGCAAAGGAGTTCAAGATGAACCGTCGCCAGTTATTAATTGCTGCATCCGGCGTTGTCGCCAGCAGCTTATTACCCGCTTTTTCCAAGGAGGTATCTGCCGTGACTCCACTCGTAAAATCCAACTCCGAATGGAAAGACTTGTTGCCGCCTGGCAGCTACCAGGTCATGTTCAAAGACGGCACCGAAGCTGCGCATTCGAGTCAGCTCAATGCTGAAAAGCGTCCCGGTACCTTTGTCTGCGCTGCCTGCCATCTGCCGTTGTTTGACAGTGCAACGAAATATGAAAGCGGCACCGGCTGGCCGAGCTTTTATAATTTCATCCCCGGCGCGCTGACAACAAAGTTGGATTTCAAGCTGATCTGGCCGCGCACCGAATACCATTGCACGCGTTGCGGCGGTCATCAGGGCCACATATTCAAGGATGGCCCGAAACCGACAGGCTTGCGCTATTGCAACAATGGAGTGGCGTTGCGCTTCATTCCAAAAAATGAAAAATTGCCGGAGCTAAGGACATGAAAACCCTGTTTGCAGCCATCTCGATACTGTTGAATTTGGCATTTTTCGCGTCGCATGCCGACGCACAGTCAGCGCAGCCGCCAGCGTCCGCCACCGCGATTTTTGCCGGCGGCTGCTTCTGGTGCGTCGAAGCGGATTTTGAAAAACTACCCGGTGTCATCAAGGCCGAATCCGGCTATACCGGTGGGCGCGTTGAGAATCCAAGCTATGAACAGGTGAGTTCCGGCGGCACCGGCCACGCCGAAGCAGCGCGCATCACCTACGATCCGTCCAAGGTCAGTTACCCGCAATTGCTGGATTACTTCTGGCACCATGTCGATCCGACCGTCAAGGATCGCCAGTTCTGCGATGTCGGCGCGCAATACCGGACTGCGATTTTTTATCAGGACGAAGCCCAGCATCGCGCGGCACAGGCAAGCAAGGCCGCGCTCGAAAAATCAGGTCGTCTGCCCCAGATTTATACGGAAATAACGCCGGCAGGCCGGTTCTATCTGGCCGAGGAATACCATCAGGATTATTACAAGAAGAATCCGGTTCGGTATAACTACTATCGCCTGACCTGCGGCCGCGATAACCGCGTGGCGGAGGTGTGGGGCGCAAAGTAAAAGTGGCCTGCATCAGCGGTGGCTATTCCGCAATTTCTTTTAAATTTGCTATCCTTGCCGCGAAATTTGCTCAGCGGGGCATGATGCCCCGATACGGCTGGCGGTTGACCGCCTCGCCGACCATGTTGGTGAGGGTGGTTAGATCGAACACCGGCAACCCGGTTTTTTCCTGAATCCGGTGTGCAAACGGCGGCATGTCAGTGCACTCCAGAACGATAGCTCCGACGTCCGGGTTGTCCTGCGCAAGTGCCACCGCCACAGCAACCACCTCCCCTTCAAGCTTGTCCAAGTCGAGTGCATTGCGTCGCCCTTCGATAATGACGTCGACGAATTCCGGCTGCGAATCCATCCCCACGATGCATATTGGCGTATGGTCGGCTCCTACCGCTTGCAGATGTGCCGGCGTCAGGCTTTCCTTGTGGGCGGTGATCACCCCTACCTTTTGTTGCGGCCGCAGCATCTGATATACCAGCGGCACCTGCAACAGGCTGGACATGAAGACCGGCACGTTCACCGCGTCAGCCAATTCCCGTTGAAACAATGCAAGAAAACCACAACTGCCGGTGATCGCGCGCACACCTTCCGCTTCCAGTTCGCGCGCCGCGGCGATGAAGAGCTCCAGCTGCGCGGCGCTCGGTTCGCGCAGCAGCTTCTTGACGGTAACGCCTTTGACCGACTTGTATAAGATCGGGAAGCGAAAGCTGCTCGGGTTCTTGATATGCCCGGGCGGCTTTGCAAAATAGGATTCAAGCCCCAGCACCCCGATCGGGATGCCATACGTGTTGTATCCGCCTTCTAGTATCATGACAGTGCTCCTTATGCATGAAAAATGCGTGACTCGGCTGTATCGATTGCAGCCTTCATGTAACCGTTGCAGTAAACACCGCAGCGGACTATTTGCTTGCTGATTACTGGACTGTGCGTCGTTGCAACTGACAAGTGCAGCTAGTTATGTTCCACCCGGCGCAAGAAATCCTGCATCCGTTCGTTGCTTGGATTGCTCAGGATTTCCCGCGATGGTCCCTGTTCCAGGATGCGTCCTTTTTCCAGGAATAGGGTGCGGTCCGATACCGCTTTGGCAAACGCCATTTCATGCGTAACGATGACCATGGTCATGCCATCCTGCGCCAGGGACCTAATCACATCCAGGACTTCTCCCACCAGTTCCGGATCGAGCGCCGAGGTTGGTTCGTCAAACAAAATTGCTTCTGGCTCCATGGCCAGTGCGCGGGCAATAGCTACACGCTGCTGCTGGCCACCCGACAACTGCGCTGGATAGGCGTTGTGTTTATCGGCCAGGCCAACGCGGTCGAGCAACTCCCTGCCATAGATGCGCGCGCGATCGGGCGCGATGCGCTTGACAAAGATCGGACCTTCGACAACATTCTCGAGAGCGGTTCTGTGCGGGAATAAATTAAATCGCTGGAATACCATGCTGACGCGGCGCCGGATGTCGTGGATGCTGGCAGCCTTGCTATCAACCTTGATGCCATCGACGGTGATGGAGCCGCCGTCATACGCTTCAAGTCCATTGATGCATCGCAGGACGGTAGATTTTCCCGAGCCGGAAGGTCCGATCAGACAAACCACTTCGCCTTGTTTTATTTCGGCGGTAACACCAGGCAATACCAGATTGCTGCCGAACGACTTGGTGATGTTATCGATTTTGATCATCTTTTTGCCTTGTTGTATTTACGCTCCAGCCATCCTGCCAATGCCATCAAAGGCAGGCTCAGGCACAAGTACATCAAAGCAACCAGCGTAAATACGGTTGCATTCTTGAATGACGACGAGGCCACCAGCTTGGCCTGCATCGACAGTTCGACTACAGTAATGACAGAAGCCTGCGACGAATCCTTTAACAGCATGACCATATTGTTGCTATAAGGAGGCAGGGCGATCTTGAACGCTTGCGGCAGGATTACCCTCTTCATCATCGACATGCGGCTCATGCCCAGCGAATTGGCTGCCTCAACCTGGCCGACGTCGATTGCCTCGATGCCGGAGCGGAATACTTCTGCCATGTAGGCCGAATAGGCGATGCCAAGACCGAATGCGCCAGCCTGGAATGCCGTCATCTGGATGCCCATTTCAGGCATCACGAAGTACATATAGAACAGCAGGACGATAATCGGGATGCCACGAATTACATTGGTGATAATTCTGGTGCCGTTGGCTAGCCATGGAATGCCGGAAACGCGCAACATGGCCCAGAACAGTCCGAGCAAGGATGCGATAATTAAAGCGCTGATGCTAATGGCAATGGTCATCCAGACCCCTTCCAGCAGAATCGGCAGGAAGGTTGCCGCATCAGAGAAAAAACCTTCAAACATAAATTATTCCCTTTGCAAAGTTTCCGGCTTCACTGGGTAAAGCGCATCAGCGAAGCCGGTTGATGAGCGGTCTCTTTAAGTGATCTTCCACTTTTTCAAAATCGCGTCCAGCGTTCCATCAGCCTTGATTTTAGCGATGCCCTGGTTGACGTTATCCAGCAATTCCTTGTCACCTTTGCGCACTGCGATGGCGATATCGATCTGCATCTGCTTCTGGTAAGTATTTGCCACGCGCACGTTTTTGACACCGGAGTTTGCAATGTTGTAGAGCATTACCGGACCGTCGCCGACCGCGACGTCGATGCGCCCTATGCTAGCTTCCCTGATCATGTCGGGCATGGTGTCGTACATCTTCAGTTCCTTGATGCCAGCGACATTCTTCATCGGCTCTACCGTGACAGTGCCAGTTTGTACGCCGACCACTTTGCCTTTGAAGTCGCTCGTGCTTTTGTATTCGGTGTTGTCTTTGGCATTAACGACGATTACTTCACCGTAGCTAAAAAGCATGTCCGAGAAATCGACTACCTCGGCACGTTTTGCATTTATCGCAAAGGCGGAGCTAATCATGTCTATTTTCTTGGTTTGCAGCGATGGAATCAATGAGTTGAACGGGATCGGCTGCAACACGGGGGTGAAGCCAAGCTCCTTTCCAAGCGCATTGGTGATGTCGATCATGACCCCTTGCAACGAGTTTGTTTTGAGATCAAGAAAGTTGAACGGAACTGCAGTCGGCGTTGCTCCGACATTCAATACCTTGTTTGACTGAGCGAGGCTGCTCAGCGCAGGCAATGCAAGTGCCGTGCAGACGAGGATTTTCAAGAGTGATGATTTCATGATGCAGTCTCCTTGTTGGTTTGAGTCGTGGGGTAAAAAGTGATTGTCAGACAGCTGCGGTGACGATGATTTCGATCAGCAGTTCAGGCGCAGCCAGTCGCGCTTCACAGGTCGCGCGCGCCGGTGCAGCGCCGAGTGGCATCCATGCCTCCCATGCCAGGTTCATCGCCTGAAAGTCGCGCTCGATGTTCTTGAGCCATATCTGCGCGGTCAGTATGCGCGACTTGTCGCTGCCTACTGAAGCCAGATGCTGATCTATAAGTGCTAACACATCCTGCGTCTGCGCCAATGCGTCAGCGTCGCGATTGGTGGCGACTACGCCGGCCAGATATGCGGTTCCATGATGGAGCACGATCCTGCTCATGCGCGCTGAGGTTTCGTGCCGGACTATTGAATTGACCATGTCGTTTCCGTAAAAGCGGGATAAAAAAGTGCTTTGATCAGAGAAAGCGGGATACCGAAAACGCATCGAGCAATCCGGTATCGGCCTGTCCGCCTAGTGCATCTGCGATAAGTCGTCCGGTGTGCACGCAGCTGGTCATGCCAAGATGGCCATGACCAAATGCACACCATAAACCGGCATGGCCTGGCGCCTGGCCGATTACTGGCATCGAATCCGGCAGGCATGGACGGTGTCCCATCCAAGTTGTGGGCGTGCTGATGTCAAGCGCCGGCAATCCGGCTTTTACATGCTTGGCGAGCAAGCTGGCGCGCTGCGCATTTGGTGGCCGACGCAAGCCGCCAAATTCGACTGTTCCGGCCGCGCGCAGCCCGGATTCCATTGGCGTGATGAACACCTTGCGATCCGCAAGAACAACCGTCCTTGAAATATTGACGTTTGGATTGCTGAACTGGACATGGTATCCGCGCTGGCTTTCCAGAGGTATTTTGATTCCGAGCGGGCGTAACAACTGTGCGGACCACGCACCTGCAGCGACGACTACGTGACAGGCTGAATGCAGGCCACTGTCGGTATTAATTGTCCATTTTCCATCGCCTCCAGATGCCAGCCGAACTACCTTCTTTTGCATAAACTCGACGCCATTTTTGCGCAGTGAATCGGTAATGGCGCGAGTATACAAAAATGGTTCAGTGACCCAACCCTGGTCTGGCAGAAAGTAGCCGAAGTCATATTGGTCGCTGACGGCAGGCTCCATCTTGCGTATTTCAGAGCCGCCAATCTCAAGCGTCTCCAAGCCGTATGCGCGCTTGAGATCCCAGATCGCCACGTCTTTTTGTAGTGCGGCTTGGTTTGGATACAAATGCAACTGACCATTACTTTGAAGTAGTTGAGAGCATCCGATTTCCAGCGCTAATTCCTGGTGCATTTGCATGGAATCCTTGAGTAAGCCATGCAATGCCGCGGCAATTTCGACCACCCGTTGCGGCTTGGATGCGGCGACAAATTTAAGCAGCCAAGGTGCCGCTTCAGGCAGATAACTAAGAGGGAGGTGCAGCGGGCCTGTTGGATCCAATAACATGCCAAGCGCCGAACGTAGGGAGCCGGGCATGGACAGCGGTGCGACTGCGCCCGCCGCGATTGCGCCGGCATTGCCGAAACTGCATTGTGATCC
>JBDSCZ010000296.1:0-9192 GCA_039920865.1 Burkholderiaceae bacterium | reverse complement strand
GGCACTGGCTGCATCGTGATCGGATCGAGCACCGTCATGGTTTCCTGCATCGGGGTGGCAACCCCTTGCCGCGCGTTCAGTCGGGCGCGCTCGGACAACGGCAGTTCGGTCCAACTTTCATGCTTGGCACAGACCGAGGCCGGGCCGTAGGTTTCGGTCAATCCGTAGACGTGCGTGATATCGAAACCAAGGCGTTCCATTCCTTCGATGGTGGACGCCGGCGGCGCCGAGCCGGCGATGAAGCCGCTAACCTGGTGCGCAATGCCCTCGCCCAAAGCTGGCGGCGTGTTGATCATCATGTTGTAGACAATCGGCGCAGCGCACATGTGGGTGACGCGATGGGTACGGATCGCGTCGAAAATCAGCCCGGCATCAACCCGCCGCAGGCAGACATTGGTGCCGGCATTGGCCGCCATGGTCCACGGGAAGCACCAGCCGTTGCAGTGGAACATAGGCAACGTCCACAAATAAACAGCATGTTGCGGCATGCCCCAGGAAACGATATTCGAAACCGCGTTCAGGTAGGCGCCGCGGTGGTGGTAGACCACGCCTTTCGGATTGCCGGTGGTGCCCGAGGTGTAGTTCAGCGTAATTGCATCCCACTCATCGGCTGGCAAATTCCAGGCAAATTCAGGGTCACCCTCCAGCAGCAGCGCTTCATACTCGGTCTGGCCCAGCAGTTCCCCGCCTTGGTACAGCGCATCGTCGATATCGATCACCAGCGGCGGATTCTCCATCAGTGCCAGCGCGCTCGCAATCGTGCCGCTGAACTCGCGGTCAGTGAGCAAGACTTTGGCTTCGCTGTGCCCCAACTGGAAAGCAATCGCTTCGGCATCGAGCCGGATATTCAGCGTATTAAGCACCGCGCCGATCATCGGCACGCCGAAACTGGCTTCGTAAGTTGCCGGAATGTTGGGTGCCATTACCGCCACCGTATCGCCGGCGACTATGCCGCGCCGCTGCAGCGCACTGGCCAGGCTGCGGCAACGGGCATACGTTTCGGCCCAGCTGATGCGCCGCTGGCCGTGGATCAGCGCAGTCCGCTCGGGATAGACAGCGGCCGCTTTCGCCAGAAAACTCAGCGGCGACAGCGCGGCGAAGTTGGCAGGCGTCTTTTCCAGGCCGACACTGTACGGACTGGCAGATTTGGTCATGATGTTTTGCGGCACAATGAATATCCTTCTCTCAATGGATTACGGTTATGGCTAGTGATAACTGCTTATGCGATTGATCTGCGGCTGCTTATTTTTTTGCTGCAGTAGTGTTCGGCTCGATCAAATGTATTTCTTTGACAGTTCGCACTGGTCCCTTGCGGATGAAGCCAAACGGCTTACCCAGAGGCAGTAGCGTGCGGCCGAAATAGCTGTTCAGGAATACCGCCCCCGCACAGTAAAATCCGAGCAGTGAAATTGCCAGTTCAGAATAGGCGGCAAGCTTGCCGAAGAAAGGCGCATTAATGCCGAAAATGCTCAGTGCCAGTGACGGCAACAAAATATTGATCATCACCAGGATCGCGGCAAACACCTTGTTCGCTTCGAATGCGGCAACCATGATGAATAGCGAGAAAATGAAATAGCCGATACACGCCACCCCGAGTTGCCGGGGGTCTGCCTTGTCGCCGACCGAACCCAGCCAACCCAGGCTGATGGCCCAGTGCATCGCTACCGCGATCCAGAACAAGCCATACGCACCAAGCACAATCGCGCCGAAATAGTTATTCTTTTTAAAATCGATGCTGGAAGCCCAAACCTGCGCGATCGAACCGAGGAACAGCGCCCACGGAATAATATAAACAGTGCCGGTGGTCCAGCCCAATTTTGAAGAAGCCGCCACGAAGGTGACCATCGCCAAGCCGAACACCCCAAGCGCGGTCGGGTCAGACATGATGATTTTGGTTTCGGTAACCGGGGTTGGGAATGCGGTTTGCATGAATTTTCTCCTGATGTTGTTAATTTGTGGCGTCGGACCGGCAGCACGCGAAGCTGCCTTGGCAGTTACTGCGATGCAGTATTCTTATTGATTAAAATATTTTCTTGCAAAATTCCAGAACAACAGATCGCGAGCGTTGCCGATGCCGCAGTTGTCGCTTTCCTTGCGTGTATATTGCTTATCACCCGAAATGGCGCAGATGCGCTTCGGACAACCATTTGCTGTGCATTTGAGAATACTCAGCAGCAAAAGTGGAACGTCATGTACAAAATTACGTTCAAGCCCAAAGGCATACGGATTGGTAGTTGCCACAAATGTCTCCTCACGATACGACTAGAAAAATGCTGTTTTTTGCCGATGCTATTTTTATTTTGAGCGACTATCGCAGAAGACTCTTGCAGAACTATTACTGAAATATTACAAATGATTACAAGTGCCGATATTTGATTTTTATTGCAATGAGATTGATAAATGACAAACACCAACATCCCAAATGAAGGCCGTGAGCGCTTTGGAATGCTGCAGGCCGGACTCGATCTGCTCGACCAGGGCTTGACGGTATTCGACGCTGATCTTTGCCTGGTGGCATGGAATGCACCTTTTTTACGCCTGCTCGAATTTCCTGTTGAAATGGCATATGTGGGAGCACCTTTCGAGAGTTTTATTCGACATAACGCTGAACTTGGTGAATATGGCCCGGGCGATGTCGACAGCCAGGTCAGCGAACGGGTAACGGCGGCTGCCAATTTTTCGCCGCACACGACCGAACGGACGCGTCCGAACGGGCGCGTTTTGCTGGTGCGCGGAGAGCCCATTCCGCACAAGGGATTTGTCACTCTATACACCGACATCACGGAACAGCGTTACATCGAAGGGCTGATCCAGCATCAGAATGTCGAACTCGAAAAACGTGTTCTGCTGCGCACGGCTGAACTGGAAAAAGCCAATGCCAACCTGTCGCGCGCCAACAACGAAAATACCCAGATCGCTGCGGCACTGGGCCGCAGCGAAGCACGGCTACGCATGATTAACGACAATATGCCGGTCCTGATAGGCTACGTCGACAAGCATGAAACCTATCAATACGCCAACAAGGGTTATTCGGACTGGTTTGACGTCCCGGCCGACGAAGTGATAGGCCGCGACGTTCCTAAAATTGTCGGAGACGCGGTTTATGCGCAGGTCAAGGATCATATCCAGCAGGCTCTGGGCGGGAAGCGCCTCAGCTACGAGTATCAGATGCAACGCCAGGGCAAGACCGTCTTTGGCCGCAGCACGATGGTTCCGGAAATCTCACCCGAAAGTGAAGTTCTAGGATTCTTCGTCTTGTCTCAGGACATTACCAAGCAAAAGCAGATGCAGGCAGCCCTCGTCCAGGCGCAGAAAATGGAGGCCATCGGCCAATTGACCGGCGGACTCGCCCACGATTTTAATAACCTGCTTACCGTCATCATTGGCACCCTTGTAGCATTGAAGGAACATCGGCCGAATGCTGACGAGGTCGATGAATATATTGAGCCGGCGCTGCAATCGGCACGCCGCGGCGTGCAACTGATCAAGCGCCTGCTCACTTTTTCACGGCAACAACCGCTGGAGCCAGCGTCGGTCGACATCGGCATGCTGATCAGTGACATATGCAAACTGGTGCGCCGTTCGCTGCCGGAATCGATTACGGTATCCACCGATCTGTCCAATGCCGCCATACATTGCCAGGTCGATCCCGGGCAGCTGGAAAGCGCACTGCTTAATTTTGCCTTGAATGCGCGCGACGCCATGTCTGAAGGTGGGTGCCTGCAAATTTCTGCCAGATCCATCGAGCTGACGACTGACGCTGCCGTCTTCGACGTGCCGCCTGGCGACTACGCAATGATAGAAATGGCTGATAACGGTTGCGGCATGGATGCTGCCACTCTTGCGCGTGCACATGAGCCTTTTTTCACCACCAAGCGTTTCGGCCTGGGCACCGGGCTCGGGCTGTCGATGGCCCACAGCCTGGTCAAAGAGTCAGGCGGCGGCATGATCATGCAAAGTCAGATCGGGCATGGCACGACGGTGCTGCTGGTGCTGCCGCTCACTGGGCCGGAGGCCGAGATTGACAACCATCATGACAGTGTCGCGTTACCCCACGCAGCGGAACTGGTTCTGTTGGTTGAAGACGAGCTGCATGTACGCCGCGTCGTGCGCCAGCAACTGATTGATCTGGGCTACCCAGTGATTGAGGCTGAAAATGCTGCACAAGCGTTGGAAATGATTGCGCAAATTCCAGATATTGCCATTGTGCTCAGTGATGTCGTCCTGTCCGGTGGTATCGATGGCCGCCAGCTGGGGAAGCAGATCACAGCCAGTCACCCGGAGATACGCATCTTGCTCATGAGCGGTTACACCAAGAGTTTTACCGAAAATTTGCCGACGGATCCACCCTTGCTCACCAAACCCTTTATTCAGCAAGATCTCGCGCGTGCGCTGCTGGTCAGCAATCAAGGCAAAGCATGAAAACAGGCGACGAACGCGAGTCCCAGAAACGCATCGTCATTGTCGAGGATGATGCCGATGTCGCCCGCATCATCGGACAAGTGCTCGATGATTTTTCTTTCCACACCGCCTGGTGCCGCAACGCCGCAGACTTGTTGCACCGCCTACGGTCCCTCGCCCCCGACCTGTGCATCATCGACCTTGGCCTGCCGGACATGGATGGCATCGAGCTGATGCAGCGCGTGCGCACCCTGTCGGCCTGCGGCATTCTGATTCTCACTGGCCGCGCCTACGTCAGCGACCGAGTCATGGGACTCGAACTGGGTGCCGATGACTATATGTTGAAACCATTTGAGCCCAGGGAGCTGGTTGCCCGTGTGCGCAGCATCCTGCGCCGCCTTGAAACTGCTCCTGATGGGTGTGGTGTTTTGGCCCAACGGCAGATCGCTGCGTTCTCCGGTTGGCACTTTTATATTGGCAATAACACGCTGCAAGCGCCGAATGGAGAAAGGAATGTACTCAGCACCTCGGAAGCAAATTTGCTGAAGGTGTTTGTCAACAACCCTAACCGCATCCTGCAACGCGAACAGCTGCTGGGTAGCCGCGATCTATCTCCCTCCGATCGCAGCATCGACGTCAGCATCTCTCGTTTGCGTCGAAAGCTTGAACCGGATGCCGGCAGCCAGGCATTCATCAAGACAGTGTACGGAGCGGGCTACCTGTTTCTTGCCTCTGTAACCTGGCTCGGTGCGGACGCGTTGCCTCCTTAATTTTTATCAACGAAGTAATTCGTGTCTGTTGCCGCCGAGACTGTCTTTATGACCGTTACGCGGCTAATGAGAAAATCAGCATCTATCACTGTTCGATGCGGCAATCCGACCACATTGAAACCCGGACCGCCTTCATCAAACCAAGCTTGTGCCAATGCGTGAAAGTCTTGTGGTTTCATCCGCAACATTTGTGCGCTAATGACAAATGTCGCGCCGTCCTTTTGTTTTTTTACAAAATCATCGATCCCAGCCATTTGTTTACCTCGCTTGTTATGATCATTTGATATTACCCATCTTCATCTGGATGAAAACACTGCCCGCGAAAAATACCGGAAACGATATCCACTTTTGTAAATTCCAGATTAACGTCTTCATTCCATAACCCGATTTCTTGCCGCAGGGAATATCAACGCACGCTATCGCTGACATAGCACAAAATGCTAGAGTATATTTAACATACGCAATTAATATATGCGTAAAATGCCATTAAAATTACGATACTCCTTGCTTCAGAGAAAATCGTTGATTGATGAATCTGGCTCGTGCTTTACGCACCCTTCGTGGAAAAATGCATAACATCCGCGATTATGTCAAACAAGCCACAATGTATTTCTTTGGGACCGTACTGTATCGTGACCGTTCATTGCGGTGCTATGCTTGAAATCGGCCAAACGGCACTGAACCCACCGTGCACTTGATAAATGTCCAAATGCTTAATCCGCATCCGCAAATTCAACTAATGCAGTAACCAAATAGATTACATGACCTTCAAAAAAACCCGCAGCCATCCTGTTCCTGCCCTTCGTGCTGTTGTAGAAGAGTATGAAGACTCGACTTTCGGCACCCGCCACATTCACTTACGCAGCGACGATCAGGAAATGGTTTTCCTGGTCGCGTTCCCGACTATTCCCGAGACCAGCGACGGTCGTGCCCATATTCTGGAGCATCTGTCCTTGTGCGGTTCTGAGCGCTTCCCTGTGCGCGACCCGTTCTTCTCGATGACGCGGCGCTCGCTGGGGTGGATGAATGCGCTGACGATGCCCGACAAAACCGTGTATCCATTTGGCACGACGGATAGGACAGACTTCTTCAATTTGCTCGACGTGTACCTGGATGCAGCCTTCTTCCCGACGCTGGACTATTACGACTTCCTGCAGGAAGGATGGCGTCTTGCGTTCGACGATGGCAAGCTGGCGTATCAGGGCATCGTATTGAATGAAATGAAAGGCGCGTTTTCAGATCCGATTCGCGCGCTGGACCACGGCATCAACCAGCAGCTGTTCCAGAACACGACCTACGAGGTGGAATCCGGTGGCGATCCGCTGGAAATACCGGCTCTGACGCACGCCGCACTGAAGGACTTCCACGCCAGGCACTATCATCCTTCGCAGGCGGTATTCATGACTGCCGGCAATGTGGATGTCGCGGCAGTACAGGCGATGATTGCCGAGCGCGTACTGGCCAAACTACCGGGCCGGGCAACACGCATGCTGCCGCAACTGGCCGCGGCATGGGATGCGCCCAGAACTACCACCATCGCCATTCCCGCACAGGAAGGAAGGAGCAACGAATACGGCTTCCAGATCAGCTGGCTGCTGGGCGAATCATCCGATCCTGTCGCGCATTTGCGCGCCAAGCTGCTCGAAGCCGGTTTGCTGGGAGACGCATCGTCACCGTTGTCGCTGGCGATGGAGTCGGCCGGGTTCGGCCGTCCTTCCGCCTTGAATCATGTGGAAACCAGTTCGCGTCAGATGACGTTTCATGCCGGCATGGAAGGATTGAAGAAAGCGCAGGTCGGCAAGGCCAAAAAGCGCATCTGGGATGCGCTGGAAAAAACGGCTATCGACGGCGTACCGTATTCGACGCTGCAGGCCAGTTTGCGCGACATGCGCTTTCAGCAGCGCGAAATCACCAGCGGCGGCTTGCCTTACGGCCTGCTCCTGCTATTGAACGCGCTGCCGTTTGAAATGAATGGCGGCGACATCATGCAGGCTTTCGATGCGGAACCGGTATTGCAGCAACTTGACGAGGAGATCAAAGACCCGGCGTTCTTCAAAGGTCTGGTCCGGTCCTTGCTGGATAACCCGACCCGGCTGGAATCGACGGTTTTTGCCGATGCCAGCTACGACGCCGAGCGAATCAAGCAAGAAGCGGCCAGCTTGGCGCGGATTGCAGAAAATCTGAGCGACGAAGATCGTGCACGGATTGTGGATGAATCGGCAGAATTGCTGCGCCGGCAGCGGCAGGCGATGAACAAGGATGTTCTGCCGCGGATACGGCCGGCCGATGTATCGCCGTTACCGAGGCCCAGTTTCCCGGTACCGGAACCCGAACAGCGGGCAATCATCTTGCCGATCGCATCCAACGGCATCAGTTATGCATCGGTTCTGTTGGATGTATCGGACTTTTCAGTTGACGAATGGTGCTGGCTGAATTTGTATGCGGGCTTGCTGCCCGATCTGGGTGTCGGCAACAAAACCTACGAAGCGGCGAGCGCATGGCGGCAGGATTTGGTGCCCGATTTTGAGGTGAGTCTGGATGTGCATCAGGCGCTGGATACCAGTCAGCCGCTGCAGATCTCGGTCGAGTTCAGTGCCAAGGGATTGAAAGAAGAGCAGGAAAATATCCAGGAAGTACTGCTGGGCACGATTGCCGGCGCCCGCTTTGACGAGCTGGCGCGCATCGTGTTTCTGATTGACAGCATGGTGCAGGACGTGCAAAACGACCTGGCCGAAGACGGCAAACGCTACGCTGCTCTTGCCGCGTCCGCACCGAAATCTCGCTTTAACCAGTTCGAGGAAATGGTGTTTGGCGCCAGCGGTCTGCCCTTTTATCGTCAACTGCACGGACAGCTCCAGAGCGAGAAAGGTGTCCAGGCGATTGCCGCTCGACTCACAGCGCTGCATCAAAAAATCATCAGCAGCCCGGTCACGGTGATTGTGGCAGCCGAACCTGAGGCGGCATCAGCGCTCGGCAATGCATTGGCGACAGCCTTGCCCGCAGATACAAGACCGTTTGGTATCGTTACAAAACCAGCCCCCTTAGCGCTGGCCAATGCCGCATTGCATGCGTCGGCGCAGGTCAATCACTGTTTCGCGGTGTGGTCGGGGCCGACGATTGCGGAGCCGGATGCAGCATTTGTTTCGGTGCTGGCAGAACTGCTGACCAATGAGGTGCTGCATCGGTCGATCCGCGAAGAAGGCGGCGCGTACGGCGGGCAGGCCTCGCATGCCGCCGGCACTGGCAAGTTCGAGATGATGTCGTATCGCGATCCGCGGCTATCAGCCACGTATGCCGATTTCGGACAGGCCATTGCCTGGGTGCTGGAGTCCGAGTTGAGCGCCGAAAGCATTGAAGAAGCGATCATCTGCGTGTTGCAGGGGATGGACAAACCGCAATCACCGTATAGGGAAGCGATCAATAGCTGGTCGCGCAAGCAGATCGGTATCACGGACGCGATGCGGGTGCAGTATCGGCAGAATGTGCTGCGTTGTTCCGCTGCGGATTTGAAGGCGGCGGCCAAAAAATGGCTGTGCAATACGACGCCTAGCCGCGCCGCCTTTGTCGGCAAAACGGATCAGGACATGGCAGGTCTTGACGTGACCAATCTGGCATCGCTGCTTTGAATCATTTGCTTTTTTGGCTATAGCAAACGGTAAATTTGACAGTAGGCTTCAATCGAATGAAATTAAGTTAAGCAAGTTAAGTTATTGAAATATATGGATAAACCTATCATTCCCGCCGGACTAGAAAAGCATACGCCGATGATGCAGCAGTACTTGGGCATCAAGGCGGACCATCCTTCCACTTTGGTGTTTTACCGGATGGGCGATTTTTATGAGCTGTTTTTCGAAGATGCGGAGAAAGCGTCGCGTTTATTGGGCATTACGTTAACCCAGCGCGGCGCATCAGGCGGCAATCCGATCAAAATGGCCGGCATTCCGTTTCATGCTGCCGACCAGTATCTGGCCAAACTCATCAAGCAGGGCGAATCGGTCGCGATCTGCGAGCAGATCGGCGA
>JBDSCZ010000295.1:0-7703 GCA_039920865.1 Burkholderiaceae bacterium | reverse complement strand
CGGTCAAGAATGAGATGCGATCGACCTCACTATGGGCCGAGATCTGCTGCCTGAACAAGGCCAAGCCGGCGCCGCTCGACGAAAAGACGATGTATTCGCTGTACGTGCTGGCAACGCTGTCGAAATCCTCCAAATGGTGCGCAGACTTCTACGAAGAATGCCGCGACGAAGTCAAGGACCGGGTCGCACGCGGTATCGCTGCAGTACCGAATGAGCGCGCCCGCGTGATGTCGGATACGCAACCGCCATGGGCCTTCCTGAAGGTGTTCCGTTACCTCGAAGAGTTCGGTGCCGTCTCGATCGGCTCGCTGTACACCTTCGGACTGGAAGGCATCTGGGAAACCAAGCCGGACGGCAGCTGGGGCCCGCGCACGACACCGATGCAACAGGGTATCGAGATCACCACCCGCGAGCAGGCAATGCGGCTGTATTGCGACTGGAACCTATCGAAACCGCAATGGCAGCATTTCTACGATCCGCGCCTGAAAACCGAAATGATGAAGACTATCGTCAAGGAATGGGGCGTCGACGGTGTAATGCTGCATCTGAACCGCGGCTGCGAAGGACTGTCGCTCGGCATCATGGAAAACCGTCTCGGCCTGGCTGCGGCCGGCATCCCAGTAATGACGTATGAAGGCAACATGGGCGACGATCGCGAATTCGATATGGGCCGCACCCAGAACCGGGTCGATTCGTTCATGGAAACGCTCAACATCAAGCGCGATTTCATCCACGCCTGAACACACTAAGGAGGATTAACAATGATTACCGCTGGTATCGATATGGGTTCCCGCACCGTCAAGGTGGTGTTTCTCGAGCAACTCAACATAAAGGATGCGCCGCAGTTGAAATGGGGCGTCAAGGGCAAGCACATGATGTTCCCGGATGAACTGGACATGGATGTTGCCGCCGACAAGGCGCTGGCCGATGGTATGGCCGAAGCCGGCATCACACGCGAGCAGGTTACCCGGATCGTCTCGACCGGTGCCGGTCGCAAACAAGTCCGCTTCGCCGACAGCGACGTCACCGAAGTGTCGGCCGGCGCGCGCGGCGCAGTCTACATGTGTCCGGCAGCGCAGACCGTAGTCGACGTCGGCGCCGAGGAAGGACGCGGCATCAAGTCCAACAGTGAAGGCAAGGTGGTCGATTTCGCCGGTAACGAGAAATGCGCGGCCGGTGCCGGCGCCTTCGCCGAGTCGATGGCGCGGGCTCTGCAATTATCGCTCAAGGATTTCGGCGAAGCCAGCCTGAAATCCGAGCGCAGCATCCCGATGAATGCGCAGTGCACGGTGTTCGCAGAATCCGAAGTGGTGTCGCTGATCCACTCGGCGACGCCGAAGGAAGACATCGCCAAGTCGGTGCTTGATGCAGTCGCCAGTCGGGTTTGCGCAATGGTGCGTCGGGTCGGCATCGAGGGCGAAGTGATCTTGATCGGTGGCATGGTCAACAACCTGGGCTTCGTGCGTTCGCTCAAGGATGCGCTCGGCGTCGACCACGTCAACCTGCCGGATATGCCGGAATACATCAGCGCACTCGGTGCAGCACTCATTGCAACCGAAGACTGTGCGTAATCCCTCGGAACAGAGATAAATCGGAAAGGAAATATCATGGCAACTGCAGAAAAAAAAGAGTACTGGCGCTGGCAGGAAAACTGTTGGCTCGACGAGTCGAAAGACTGGCGTAGCGCCAAGATCATCACCGCCGGCATCGATGTCGGTTCGGTAAGCTCACAGGCGGTGATCTGTGTCGACGGCGAGTTGTTCGGCTACAACAGCATGCGTACCGGCAACAACAGCCCGGATTCGGCCACCAATGCGATCAACGGCATTCTCGACAAGGCCGGCATGAAGCTGTCGGACGTGACCTACGTGATCGGCACCGGCTATGGCCGCGTCAACGTACCGTTTGCGCACAAGGCGATCACCGAGATCGCCTGCCATGCACGCGGCGCCAATTACATGGGTGGGCCGTCCGTACGCACCATCCTCGACATGGGCGGCCAGGATTGCAAGGCGATCCACTGCGATGAAAAAGGCAAGGTTACGAACTTCCTGATGAACGACAAGTGCGCAGCTGGCACCGGTCGCGGCATGGAAGTGATTGCGGACCTGATGCAGATTCCGATTGCAGAACTCGGCCCGCGCTCGTTCGACGTCGATGTCGAGCCGCCAGCAGTGTCGTCGACTTGCGTCGTGTTCGCCAAGTCGGAGGCACTGGGCTTGCTCAAGTCCGGCTACACCAAGAATAAAGTGATCGCCGCCTACTGCCAGGCAATGGCGGAACGGGTGGTGTCGCTGATCTCGCGGATCGGTGTTGAAGATGGTTTCTTCATCACTGGCGGCATCGCGAAGAACCCGGGTGTGGTCAAGCGGATTGAAAAACTGCTGGGCACCAAGGCAATAGAGACCAAGATCGACAGCCAGATCGCCGGCGCGCTCGGTGCGGCGCTGTTCGGCTACACGCTGATGCAAAAACAGGGCGCGACAGCAGCCAAGGTTGCGGCCTAGCAGAAACCCAGCCCTGTCCCGCCGGGACAGGGCTGGAAGTAATCCCGAATTGCTGCCACCGGATTCGGGCCGAACCGACAATGGCGCTTGTGCGCCGAGGAGAACGCTCCATGATCGCCAATTATGGATACAAGGATGGATCGGGCGAGTATTACATCAGCATCGATACCGACAACTGCATTGATTGCAGCGCCGGGCGCGCCTGCCTGACCGCCTGCCCGAAGCAGATGTTTGAAGTCATGACCGACGATTACGACGATGAAGTTGTGGCAGTCAAGCAATCGTTTCGGCGCACGCTTGGCTTCGATTGTGCCGACTGCAAGCCGTCCAGCGGCTACACCAGCCTGCCGTGCAGCAGCGCCTGCACACCGGGTGCGATCAAGCACTCCTGGTAATGCGCATCACCAGGGGCTGTGCGCGATTCAGGGAATTGCAGGGGGAGGCACTACGCACCCTGCTGCCTGCGATTTGCAGCAGTCCTCACAAGGAAGAAACGACATGATCCGGATCCCGTTAAAACTGGTAAAGGGTGGCAAGGAAGGCGACCTGCTGGCGCAAGGATGGACCAAGCAAACCACAATTGGCGAACCACGCCTGTCGGAGATAGCTGAGAACTACCGCCAGCTTGGTTACGAAGTGACTATCGTCCAACATCCGGTCGAAGCAACGGACGACAGTTGCAACACATGCTTTAGCGCTGGTCCCGACGATGGACAAATTGCCGGTGATCTGTATATCCGCAAGGGTACCGATGCCAATTCCAGGTCGATGGTCAGCGACGAATTGTTTTAGCATCGTTTGACGAATGTTTGAAAACCGCCGGAACTTCCCGGCAAATCATTTCACATACAGGAGATATAAATGGCACTCCAGGAACCGAAGATGCGCGTCATGCGGCGCGACGATATTGATGCGGTGGTGGCAATCGATGCGCTGGTATCCAAGCAGCAGCGGCGCGAGTATTACGAACGCAAGATCGAAGCCGTGGTCAATAACCCGAACAATATCAACACCTCGCTAGTGGCGGAGGTGGAAGGCAAGGTAACCGGCTTCATCATGGGCGACGTCTATTTCGGCGAATTCGGCATTCCCGAAACCAGCGCCACGATCGATACCGTCGGGGTCCATCCGGAATTCCAGAACCGCGGCGTCGCGCATGACCTGATGGACCAGTTCCTGACCAACATGAAAGGGATAGGCGTCAAAAGGATTTACACGCTGGTGAACTGGAACGACTTCTCGCTCGAACGCTTTTTTGCGAATCACAAGTTCCAGCCATCCAAACGCATCAACCTCGAGCTGCAATTACCCTGATGCATTTTTTGAAGGCGCTGGCCGGCTGCAGCGCTAAAAATATACTGCGTACCGTATATTTTTAGCGGCAATAAGAATAAGCGGTATAGGCATATTTTTTCACTATACCCATTGAATAATTCGAATTATCAAAGCCGGCTAACGCACTCTGCAACTCCTCTTCCGCAAACGCAAGAGGAGTTCCTTTTAAAGCTTTTCAAACCCCGCCACCCATGTGGATCGACACCCATTGCCACACCAAGCATTCGTACGATAACTGGCTCGAACCGCTCGACCTGATCCGGCGCGCCAAGGCGCTCGGGCTGGACGGGATCGTGATCACCGAACACTACTCGTACGAAGCATCAAAACCGATTGAAGCGATCGCGCGCGACGAGGGCTTGCTGCTGCTGCGCGGGGTCGAGATTGCGACCGACAAGGGCCATATGCTCGCCTACGGCGTCGAGGACGATGGCTGGAATATCTGGGGCCGCGATAGCTGGCTGCCGCTGCCGGCAGTGATCGAACGCATCATCGAACTGGGCGCGATCTGCGTGCCCGCGCATCCGTTTCGCGAAGTCGGCGTCTGCAGCCTGCTGGAAGACATCCTCGACCTGCAGGGAATCGCCGCAGTCGAAACCCATAACGGTTCCAATTACGAAACAGATAATGATCTGGCGATCCAGGCCGCCCGCCACATGCACTTGCCCAGCCTCGGCGGTAGCGACTGCCATAAGGCCTCCGCGGTCGGGCGCTGCGCCACCGAATTCCTGCAACCGGTCACCGACATGGCCAGCTTTATCGCTGCGATCCGCGCCGGTGCCTGCCAGGGCGGCTACTACCCCGGCTACCATCCGCCCGTACCAACCGCGCCAAGCCAATAATTCGAAGCAATCAAAGCGCGTCATCGATACCCAGCGGGTTTAGCGCCACATTGTCTGACTTGCATCCAGGCCAATGGGTCTTATCCGTGCAACACGCGAAGTAATCATTCCCTTATCGAAGCTGTGAAACAACCCGCTGCCATTTCCAGGTTCAAGCACCCGCCGTAACCCGAAGAAACACGTATCGGCGTTTGACGGAAGCTACGCCATCGATTTATTTACCAAATAATCAATAGCACTATTTTTTAATCATTTGATAAACCCTTATAAATCAATATGTTGCAACGCATCAAAATATAAACCCATGGTTTCAAGTACTTAGCTTCTGGCACGGGTCCTGCTACAGATTCTTGCACGACTACGAGAGAACGATACCGGCAAGCGTGCTTGCAAGGTATTCAACCAGAGGAGAGGTACATGAGACAAAAGACGTTTTTCCGGCTCTGCATCGGCATGCCGGTCATGCTGCTTGCCAGTGCTGCCATGGCGGATGGCAACGGTCAGTGGCTGAGCGGTCAAGAGGCTTACAGCAAGGTTTGCAGTTTTTGCCACGATCGTGGCATTGGCCCGGTCATCAAGGGTTTGGGCAAGAGTCCCGACCTGATCCAACTGGTGGTACGTTCGGGCAATCGGGCGATGCCGCCGTTCCGTCAAAGCGAGATAGACGACGCGACGCTAGCCAAAATAATCAAGTACATCCAGTGAGGGAAGGCGCCATGCACATTACTCGTCGCGGCATCCTCAAAGGCATGATGGCCGGCAGCGCACTGGCGGCTTATGGCTTGCCCCGGTTTTCCTTAGCAGCTACCGCAGCCCCGATTGCACCGCGCGAAATCATGGTGCTTACGGCCGGCATGGCCGCTACCGCAGCCCGGTTCGGGGTGGGAATACCGGCAGCCGGCAGCGTCGCGTTCGGATCTGGCCTGCCCGATGCCGGCGCGCTGCATCGCTTGTTTTCCAAAGTGCGCGGCAAGCGCTTGGTAGGACTGATGTCGGATGCCGCCTATGTGCTGTTTTCCGAGTTGGCGCGCGATGCAGGCGTAGCCCAGATGTTCGAGGGGCGTCACATGATTGCCGCTGACGGCAGCAGCGCCCGGCATGCCCTGCATTCGGTGCCGGGCTTTCATGGCGCGGCACAAACGCTGGCTGCCGCACTGGTGCAGGGCAACGCCGCTTTCGCCATTACCGAAGTGCCGCTGGGCGGCAGTGGCCGTGCGTTACGCGGCGTTGACTGGTCGTCACTCGGGTTTGCGTCATATCGGGTATCGGGTGCGTCGTCGCAGGATGCAATCTGGCTGCATTTGTCCGGGCTCGGTATCGAACAAGGTTGCGATGCGCTCGGCGTAAATGCCAGTCAGGCCGAATCCTTGCGTTGCTGGCGCAGTGCGAAACCGCCCCCTATTGCACCGCCCAGTGTTGCCAGCCAAGGCTGGGAGCAGACGCTGGGGCAGACGCTGGCTGTGTTGGCTGCAGGCAGTGTCAGCAACAGTGCGCCCTGCGTCAAACAGGCTTTCATCCATCAGTTACTGCCGCATGAGAATGGCGCGGTACACGACAGCTACGTTTCGTTTGTGATGGAAGCGTAATGCCAATCCGCATTGACAACGAGAACAGCGCTGCAAGGCGTTGCCGTACCAAACGTACTGCGGTACTTGCGTACTAAACGATTTCTGGGGAATTCCATGTCCAAATACATCGCACTGCCCAAAGGCGTGTCCGAAGCCACCTTCGACAAGGCCATCGCCGCTTTCCAGCGCATCCTGGGAGCCGACAATGTGCTCACCAGCGCCAGCCAACTCACGCCCTATCGCAAGACCATGATGGCAGTGGCCGATGATAGTCATGCGCCGTCGGCCGCCGTCGTCGCCCACTCGGTCGAGCATATCCAGCAAATCCTGACGGTCTGCAATAAATACAAGGTGCCGGTATGGACCATTTCCACCGGCAAGAACCTGGGCTATGGTTCGGTCGCGCCGGGCGAGCGCGGACAGGTGGTGCTGGACCTGAAGCGCATGAACAAGATCATCGAGGTCAATGCCGAACTCGGCTATGCACTGGTGGAGCCGGGCGTGACCTACCAGCAACTGTACGATTACCTTCAGGAACACAAGCTGCCGCTCTGGATGTCGTGTCCGGCGCCATCGGCGATTGCCGGGCCGCTGGGCAACACCGTCGATCGCGGCGTCGGCTATACCCCGTATGGCGAACATTTTTTGTTTTCCTGCGGCATGGAGGTGATCCTCGCCACTGGCGAGGTGCTGCGCACAGGAATGGGCGGGATGCCTAACTCGAATACATGGCAAGTCTTCAAATGGGGCTACGGCCCATCGCTGGACGGTATCTTCACCCAATCGAACTACGGCATTGTGACCAAGCTCGGCATCTGGCTGATGCCTGAGCCACCAGCCTACAAGCCATTCTGTATCCGTTTTCCGGATGAAACCGACATTGTCGATATCGTCGAGACCATCCGTCCGCTGCGCATTTCGATGATCATCCCGAACGCGATCGTGATTGCCAACACCATCTGGGAAGCGGCTGTCACGGTCAAACGCAGCAGCGTGTATCAGGGCCAGGGGCAGATCCCGGACGAGGTATTGAAAGAGGTTGCGAAGAAAAACAACGTCGGCGCCTGGAATGTCTACGCAGCGCTATACGGCTCACCCGAACAAATCGAAGTCAACTGGCAGATCATCCAGCACTTTTTCAAGAAACATCCGAAGTGCCGTATCGTCACCGCAGAGGAAGAGGGCAACAATCCGGTATTCCAGTACCGCTCCGACCTGATGCGCGGCAAACCCAACCTGACCGAGTTTGGCTTGTATAACTGGCGTGGCGGCGGTGGCTCGATGTGGTTCGCTCCGGTGTCGCAGGCGATGGGCAGCGAAACCTTGAAACAGATGGAAATGGCCAAGCGCATCCTGGCCAAATACGGCCTCGATTATGTTGCCGAATTCATCGTCGGCTGGCGCGACATGCACCACATCATCGACGTGCTGTTTGATAAATCCAATCCGGA
>JBDSCZ010000294.1:0-3469 GCA_039920865.1 Burkholderiaceae bacterium | reverse complement strand
GATAAGCTGACCTTGTCATCAAGGACCTGAGATAGCGTAGATACTTGGCTCCAATCGACTTTAGCCTGCAGCAGATCGCCGGCCTCGTGCCGGGCACCATCCAGATCGTCCACTATTATTTTTCGCTCAAGCAGTAACTGCGGCGGAAATTCAGCCATGTCGGGCTTGAAAGCGCCGACCCCAATCGCCAGCGTGGTGGCAGCAACATGCGTCGGAATGACCGGGGTTCTGGACGTGGTCAAGGCAATCAAGACATCGGTGACGGGCAACTCGGTTTGCAGTTGCGCTGCATCCATGGGCAGAACGGAAATCTGCGGATGACGCTGTCGCAATCCAGCGCAAAAGGCTTCAGCCTTGTGGCGCGCAGTCGCGGCAATCCAGAACTGCGATACGCCAAAAAAATTCACCAGCGCATCGGCATGTGCCACGGCCTGGGTTCCGGTGCCGATGATCAGTGCCGATTCGGGTGCTCGCGGCAGCAGCGTCTGGATCCCGAGCAGCGTGACGGCTGCAGTGCGGCGCGCGGTCACGGTCGGGCCATCCAATAACGCCAGCCTGCGTCCGGTGGCGGTTTCAAAAACAATTAGTTCGCCCTGGATCGCCGGCAACCCGTGCCGGGCGTTGTCGGCGTGCACGGTAATCAATTTGGTCACGCTGATGTCGCTGCCGATGGCTGGCATGCTCAGCAAGACGCTGGCAGCATCGATCGGCACCACCTGGCGCTCGGGCGCACGGATTTTCCCCTCGGCCAATTCGCGCATCGCCTGTTCGATGGCAGGCACCAGTTTGGCATACGGCAGCGCTTGCGCAGTTTGGATCGCATTGCGTATTTTCATGATGCCTTTTTAAGCTGGAAACGGCAGTTCTGCATTTGTAAAAACATGCGGTAAATTTCAATTTAATGTAGGGTATGTGTAAAAAAACATGACTTTACGCATATATTTCCTGCGCACATGTAAAATACATAACATAGTATATTGATTTGCAATAACTGCGCTCAATGCTTGAAAGTTGCGGCAGCCAGCAAGTGTTCGACCGGCATGTCGGTGACAAACAACTGTGCGCAATCGACTTTGTCGAACGCATAGGGCTGACCGCAAAAATCGCAATTGATTGTCAGCGTGCCTTGTTCCTGCAGCGCATCGGCAATTTCGTCCTGACCCAGCATCTTCAGCATGTTGCCGACTTTTTCCCGGCTACAGGTGCAATGAAAACGCGGCTGCCTGGGCGTGAAGACGCGGATGGTTTCTTCCCAGAACAGCCGGTGCATCAGGGTGCTGATCTCGGTCGAAAGCAACTCGTCGCGCTGCAGCGTGGTCCCTAGCGCTACCGTGCGGTGCCAGGTTTCCAGGTCGTCCTCGACCGGCGCGTCGATGCCGCCTTCGCGCGGCAATTTCTGCAGCAGCATGCCGCGCGCAATCGTGCCGTCGGCGGCCAGCCAAAGCTTGGTGTCGAGCTGTTCGGAGCGCAGCATGTAATTCTCGATCACGGTCGCAATCGTTTCGCCGTCCAGCGGCACGATGCCCTGATAGGCTTGCTGGCCCGGCATTTTGTCGTGCGGGTCGAGTGTGATCGCAAAGCGGCCTTTGCCATGCGCATGCACCAGTTGCTGCAAGCCGTCAGCGTCGTCGATGATGGCGTCCGGCGCCAGTTTGGCGGTGGCGCGCAGTTGCAGCGCGGCGTCGCACTCGACTACCAGCAGCCGGACCGGGCCATCGCCGTGGATCTGCATGACGATGGCGCCATTGAACTTGAGGTTGGCCGACAGCAGCGCCGCCGCCGCCAGCATTTCGCCCAGCAGCGTCTTGACCGCTGGCGGGTAATCGCGGTGCACCAGAATCTGCTGCCAGGTGCCGGACAGTTCCACCAGTTCGCCGCGTACCGCGGCATTTTCGAACAGGAATTTTTGCAGCGTATCTGCTGAATCTACTGTATCTGTCATATTTGCCATCATCCGATCCGTTTGCATGCTGTTTTGAACAATTGGCCGCGCGCCACATAGCTGGCGGCGCTGGCCTGCAGTTGCGCCACATCCTGCTCGCTCAAGCTGCGCACGGCCTTCGCCGGGGCGCCGATGATCAGGCAGTTGTCGGGAAATTCCTTGCCTTCGGTGACCAGCGCACCGGCGCCGACCAGACAATTCTTGCCGATTTTTGCGCCGTTCAGGATCACCGCCTGAATGCCGATCAGCGAACCGTCACCGATGGTGCAGCCGTGCAGCATCGCTTGATGGCCAATCGTGACATGCGCGCCGATCGAAAGCGGATAGCCGGGGTCGGTATGCAGCACGCAGGATTCCTGCACGTTGCTGTTTTGGCCGATGCTGATAAGTTCATTGTCGCCGCGCATCGTGACCTCGAACCAGATGCTGGCATTGGCTGCGATGTCGACTTTGCCGATTAGGTTGGCACTGTCGGCGATGAAGGCGGAGGGATCGATCCGGGGCGCGTGTTCGCCCAATTGGTAAATGGCCATGTTGTTCCGTAAAATGAAAGATTGAATTTTTTAATGGCGTTATTTTAACGCTGCCACATGAATCCATCTTCTTCGTCCGAATTTTCAGCAGCGCCAACATTAACGGAGCTGCGCGCTGCGGCCTTGTACTGGCTGTGCGAACCCGATCCGGCCTGCAAGGTCGCAGGCGTTACTTCGCTGGCGCTGGCCTGGCAGGCTGGCGCAATCACGCTCGATGCGCCAGCAACCCTGACGACGCTAACGACCGAGCGCACCATTCCGGGCCAGCCGGCGCGGCCGGAACTGGTTGCGCCTCGGGATGTGAAGCGGCGCACGATGCAGACGCCGGAAGGTCGTGCGATCCTGATCCACGCGCTGGCGCACATCGAATTCAATGCGATCAACCTGGCGCTGGATGTGATCTGGCGTTTTCCGGACATGCCAGTCGCGTATTACGCCGACTGGCTGCAGGTGGCGGGCGAAGAGGCGCTGCATTTTTCGCTGCTGGCCGGGCATTTGCACACTCTGGGTTACGCTTACGGCGATTTTCCGGCACACAACAGCTTGTGGGAGATGGCGGCCAAGACCGCGCATGACGTTCTAGCGCGCATCGCGCTGGTGCCGCGCACCATGGAAGCACGCGGGCTGGATGCAGCGCCGCCGGTGCGCGCCAAGCTGGCGCAGGCCGGCGACATGGCCGCGGCTGGGATCCTCGACATCATCTTGCGCGATGAAATCGGCCATGTCGGCATCGGCAATCGCTGGTATGACTGGCTGTGCCGGCAGCGCGACCTGGAGCCGGTGGCGACCTATGCCCGGCTGGCGCAGGAATATGCGGCGCCGCTGCAACGCGGCCCGTTCAACCTGGAAGCGCGGCGTGCGGCGGGGTTTAGCGAGCCAGAACTGGCGGCGCTGGGGCACTGATGCGCCCGGTGTCGATATCTTGCCGAATTTCTCAAAAATTTACAATATTTGGCAGTATATAAATACTACGCATATTTTATATGCGCTAAAT
>JBDSCZ010000293.1:0-2870 GCA_039920865.1 Burkholderiaceae bacterium | reverse complement strand
GCCCACGGGGCCCGATGAAGCCAAGACTTCATCGGGCCGAATCAACAAGCTGTCATGCCGTCAGGCGTTGCTCGACGTACTCTGCAATCGCCAGCGCGGCGGTCAATCCGGGAGATTCGATCCCATACAAATTGATCAAGCCCGGGATGCCGTGCCGGGTGTGATCGTCGATTCTGAAATCCGCTGCCGGCGCACCGCACGGCACCAGTTTCGGCCGGATTCCGGCATAGTCCGGATGCAGCGCGCGATCATCGATGGCCGGCCAGTATTTGCGGATTTCGGCATGGAAAGAGGCCGCTTGCCCGGGATCAATTTCATATGCAAGCGTCGATACCCATTCCACATCGGGGCCGAATCTCGGCCTGCCCGCAAGATCCAACGTGAGATGCACGCCGAGCCCGGCGGCGTCGGGTATCGGATACACAAGATGCGAAAAATTGGCACGGCCGCTATATGCAAAGTAATTGCCTTTCGCATAAAACGCGGGCGGGATAGTCTGTCGTGGCAAACCCGACAACCGCGATGCGACGTTCTGCGCCTGCAGGCCGGCGCTATTGATGACAGTGCTGGCAATCCATTCGTCGTCGGCGCCATGCACACGCAACACAGTGCCATCCGGCGTAACCTCGCCGCCGACCAGAGCGGACTGAAAGGCAAACATCGCTCCGGCATTCTCGGCATCTCCTTGCAGCGACAGCATGAGTGCGTGGCTGTCGATAATGCCGGTGCTCGGCGAGAGCAAGGCTGCGGCACAATGAATCTCGGGTTCGATTTCCCGCACCTGCGCAGCATCCAGCAATTGCAGGTCGAAAATGCCGTTTTTGCCTGCCTTTTCTTGCAATCCGTGCAGGCCTGTTATTTGGCTTGCATCGGTCGCAACGATCAGTTTTCCGCAGCGGCGGTATGGAATCGAGCGACTATCGCAATACGCATACAGTGCTTCTTTTCCATGCACGCATAAACGTGCCTTCAACGAATTTTGCGCGTAATAAATTCCCGCGTGGATCACTTCGCTATTCCGCGAGCTGGTGCCCGTACCGATTGCACTGCCGGACTCAAGGACGATAACCTCGCGCCCGGCTTGCGCAAGCCGGCTGGCGATGGCGAGTCCCACCACGCCGGCGCCAATCACGACGCAATCAATCCGTTCCATGGTTTTTTTCCGTCAATGGATAAATCGGCGCGGCCGAAGAGTCAAATGATAAATCCAGCCCAAGCCGGCGGGAAGTCGAGTTCGCCGCCGCCGGACAAAGGTGATCTACATCACTACCTTGACCATCGGATGCGACGACAGCGCGCGGTACAGGTTGTCGAGTTGCTCGCGGCTGGTGGCGCGCACGGTGACGGTCAGGCCGAGGTAGCTGCCTTTGGACGAGGGCCGCATTTCCAGTTTGCCGGCATCGAAACCGGGGTCGTGCTGGATCACCAGTTCGACCATGATCTGGGCGAAATCGTCGTGCATTGCGCCCATGATCTTGATCGGAAAATCGCAGGGGTATTCAATCAGTGTGTCGGGAGTGGTTGCCATGGCTTGGGTCTGATTTCGGTCTGATTTCGGTCTAATTTCGGTCTGAAAATGCCGGACCGGGAGGTCCGGCGTAGAGCGCTTATTTTAGGCCAAAATCCGAAAAGGCAAGCGCGGCCGCAGAAGCGGTCGCACGCAGGCTGTCAGGCAGCCTTCGCCGCTTGATACGCGCCGTACAGTTTTCGGTACACCGGGCCCGGGTTGCCGGCACCGATCGGCTGGCCGTCGATTGACGTCACCGGCAGTACTTCCTTGGTGGCTGACGACAGCAGCACTTCGTCGGCGCCGAAGACTTCGGCGCGGGCGATGTTGCGCGCTTCAAAGACGATCCCGTTGGCCGCGCAGAGTTCTTCGAGCAGCGCGTAACGGATGCCTTCCAGAATCAGGTTGGTCTTCGGCGGACCCATCAATTTGCCGTCCTTGACGATCCAGGCGTTGGAGGATGACGCTTCCGTCAGGAAGCCGTCGCGGAACTGGATCGCTTCGGCGGCGTCGTGTTCGGTCGCGTATTGCGCGGCCAGCACGTTGCCCAGCAGCGAGATCGACTTGATTTCGCAGCGCAGCCAGCGCTTGTCTTCCAGCGATACGCAAGCCACGCCCTTGGCGCGCACCGCGTCGCTCGGCAGCACGATCGGGTTGCTCATGATGAAGACGGTCGGCGTCGCGTCGGCCGGGAATGCATGGGCGCGTTTGGCCACGCCGCGGGTGATTTGCAGATACACCATCTGGTCGGCCGCCGGGTGCGCATCCATGATGGTCTGGATCAGCGCCAGCCATTCCGGTTTGGTGTGCGGATTGGCGATGCCGATCGCGCCCAGGCTGCGAAACAGGCGCGCCAGATGTTGTTCAGAGCGAAACATCCTGCGCTGGTATACCGGAATGACTTCGTAAATCCCGTCGCCGAAGATGAAGCCGCGATCCAGCACCGGGATCTTGGCTTCGGATAGCGGCGTTAATTGTCCGTTGAGATAGACCAGCGGGTCGTCCATAGTGTTTTTTCCGTCAGGGTGAGATTCGGAATTCTGTCACGACAGGCGCCTGCAGGTCATGCAATTAACGCATAACGCGGACCGACTGGTTCCGGCGCTGTGCCGGCGTGTATTGATAATATGCGGGGTATGCTTTAAAAAACCGCATTTACCGCATATGTTTGTTGCGGCATTTATATTTACAGGGTGTAGTATATTTTGCATAACTGCGCCCCGGATTACTTCATTCTGTTTGGATTACTTCAGCCACAGCCGCAAAGAATCCCAGGCGCGGCCGAAGATGCTGGCCTGATTGACTTGCTCCAGTGCCAGCACCGGCAATGCCGCCACCACTTTGCCGTCGACCATCATCTTCA
>JBDSCZ010000292.1:0-3945 GCA_039920865.1 Burkholderiaceae bacterium | reverse complement strand
CAGCCGTTTTTCACGACCGAGCAGTTTACCGGACACAAAGGAAAACTCGTCAGCCTCAAGGATGCGCTCGATGGCTGCGAGCGCATCCTGCGCGATGAATTTAAAGATTACCCCGAGAGCGCGCTCTACATGATCGGAGCGATTGATGAAGCGAAGGGGAAAGCGAAAGCCAGCCAGCCCGCAGCCGAACCTGCGGCCGACACGCATGAATCTTAAAATTCTCCTGCCGTTCCAGATATTCGCCGAGAAAAAAGGCGTGTCGCGCATCGTAGCCGACACCCACGCCGGTTCGTTTGGACTGTTGCCGCACCGACTCGATTGCGTGGCAGCACTGACGCCGGGGATTCTGATTTTTGAAACGGACGCCGACGGAGAAGTTTTTGTGGCCGTGGATGAGGGCGTGCTGGTCAAGACGGGGCCGAACGTACTGGTTTCGGTGCGACGGGCAATGATCGGACCGGACCTCGGCCAGTTGCGCAATGCGGTGGAACAGGAATTTTTGCATCTGGATGAACACGAGCAAAGCGTGCGCTCGGTCATGGCAAAATTGGAGACCGGATTTTTGCGCCGCTTTGCGCGCTTTCAACATGAGTAACGAGCCAAGGAAAATAGCGAAGAAGGATGAGGACTTCGCCGGGCAAGTCGGCGCCAAGGCGGCGCGCAAGATCAAGGCGCGCCGCAACGTTGCGGGCGTCTGGTTCGGTTTGGGCATGATGGGGCTGATCGGATGGTCGGTGGTGGTACCGACGCTGCTCGGCGCGGCTCTCGGAATCTGGCTCGACGGGCGCTATCCGGGAGGCCGCTCCTGGACACTGGCGCTGTTGGTGGCCGGCCTCGTGCTTGGCTGCTTCAATGCCTGGCATTGGGTCGAAAAGGAAGACAAGGCAATGCGAGAAGAACAGGAGGATGGTGATGAATGAAGCGTTGACGCTGGTACTGGCGTGGATGGCAGGGAGCGTGCTCGGCACGATTTTCTTTGGCGGTCTTTGGTGGACAGTACGCAAAAGCGTCTCATCCGGGCAGCCGGCGCTATGGGTGTTCGGCAGTCTGTTATTGCGCATGAGCGTTGCCCTGGCTGGATTTTATTTTGTTTCAGGTGGCCAATGGAAGCGGTTGATCGCGTGTATCTTGGGTTTTTTCTTCGCACGTCTGGCCGTGACCTGGCTGACCCGATTGCCAGTCGAGAATCCGAAGGCCCATCCGGCACGGGCGGCCAGCCATGCGCCTTAGTCCCGATCAACTGATTTTCTGGCAACTCGGCTTTATCAAGCTTAACGCCACCATTGCGACCACCTGGGCGCTGATGTTCGTGCTGGCAGTCGGATCAAAACTGATCACCCGCAAGCTGTCCAGCGGGATCAAGCGTTCTCGCTGGCAAAACATGCTGGAGATCATCGTCACCGCCATCCAGAATCAAATTGCAGACATCGGCCTGCGCCATCCGGAGAAATATGTAGGATTTCTGGGTACGCTCTTTTTGTTTGTAGCCAGCGCCAGTCTGTGCACCGTCATTCCCGGCTATGAACCGCCGACAGGCTCGCTGTCGACCACTGCAGCATTGGCGCTATGCGTGTTTGTAGCGGTGCCGTTTTTCGGAATCAAGGACCAGGGCGTGCGCGGCTACCTCAAGTCCTATATGGAGCCGACCGTCATCATGCTGCCATTTAACATCATCAGCGAGATCTCACGCACGCTGGCGCTGGCGGTCCGCCTGTTCGGCAACATGATGAGCGGGGCGATGATTATCGGCATTTTGGTCAGCATCACGCCCTTTCTGTTTCCGATCGTCATGACTGCTCTCGGCTTGCTCACCGGAATGGTGCAAGCCTACATTTTCTTCATTCTGGCCGCGGTATACATCGCTGCCGCCATGCGCGTTCGCAAGCGCAAATCCGAACCCGAAGCAAAACCTGACGACCCGGCAGAAATCGCAGTCCATCGTTATAGATCCGGAACGAATAATGTTGGAACCGGAGCCCCTCACCCCGACCCTCTCCCAAAGGGAGAGGGTGAGAACGGGGCACGATGAAATCAAGGCTTCATCGTGCCGGATCGATAAAACAACTGAACAAATAACAAAAGGAAATACTATGGATAGCATGACAATCATCGCGGTGGCATCCATTGTCATCGCCGGCATCACCACCGGTTTTGGCTGCCTGGGGCCAGCGCTGGCGGAAGGGAGAGCGGTCGCGACTGCGCTGACCTCGTTGGCGCAGCAACCCGACGCCTCGGCGACCATCACCCGCACCCTGTTCGTCGGTCTGGCGATGATCGAATCCACGGCCATCTATTGCTTCGTGGTCTCGATGATTCTTATCTTCGCCAATCCGTTCTGGAACCACGCCATCGCCCAATCCGCCGGAAAATAAGCCATGCTCATTGATTGGTTTACCGTCGGCGCGCAAGCGCTCAACTTTCTCATTCTGGCGTGGTTGCTGAAGCGTTTTCTGTACAAGCCGATTCTCGACGCCATCGATGTACGAGAGGACAGCATCGCCAGCAAACTTGCAGGCGCCGAAGCAAAAGAAGCAGAAGCCCAAAAGGAGCGTGACGAGTTCAAGCGCAAGAACGAGACATTCGATAAACAGCGTGCCACACTCCTGACACAGGCGACGACCGAGGCGAACGCCGAACGTCGGCGCCTCCTCGACGAAGCGCGGCAGGCGGCTGTCGCCCTGCTCGCGAAACGACAGGATGCGCTGAGAAGCGAACAACAGAGCCTGAACGACGAAATCGGTCGTCGAACAAAGGAGGAAGTGTTCGCTATCGCACGCAAGACGCTGACCGATCTTGCCAATGCCACGCTGGAAGATCAGATGAGTGCAGCGTTCGCGCGGCGCTTGCAGGGGTTGGGCGAAAAGGAGAAGTCAGACCTCGTCAAGGTCGTGAGAGCTTCGACTGCCCCGGCCGTCGTACGGAGCGCTTTCGAGCTGCCGTCTCAGCAAAAAACGGCGATTCAACAAGCGCTCGATGACCTCTGTTCGGGTGAAATCGAGGTCAATTTCGAGACTATGCCGGACCTGATCAGCGGCATCGAGCTCATCGCAAACGGACAGAAAATCGCCTGGAGTATCGGGAATTATCTCGGCGCACTCGAAAAAAGCATCGCCGAACTATTGAAAGAACAGGCTAAACCGCAGACCAAGCCTGAATTCAAGCCTGAACTCAAGCCGGAATCCGTGACGGAATCTGCAGATCCCGAGAAAGCCCAATGAGTGCGCCGCCCGATACATTGCAAAGCGCCTTTGAGCGCGCATTCGCTGGCCTAAGCCATGGCCGGGAATCCTTCACGCCGCAACTGACGCCGCACGAAGTGGGCACAATCACCAGTGTCTCCACTGGCATCGCCATGGTCTCCGGTCTTCCTGGCGTGGGCTTTGACGAACTGGTGAAATTCCCCGGAGGTGTGTTCGGCATTGCGTTCAATGTAGACGAGGACGAAATCGGCGTCGTGCTGCTCGGCGAATACTGGCAACTGCAAGCCGGCGATGAAGTCGAGCGCACCGGCCGGGTGATGGACGTGGCCGTCGGGGATGGCTTGCTGGGGCGCGTCATCGACCCGCTCGGCCGGCCGCTCGACGGCAACGGTCCGGTGGCATCGAGCCAGCGTTTGCCGATTGAACGCCCTGCTGCGCCCATCATGGATCGCGCGTCGGTCACCGTGCCGCTGCACACCGGGCTGTAAGTCATCGACGCGCTGATTCCAGTCGGGCGTGGCCAGCGCGAGTTGATCCTGGGGGACCGGCAGACCGGCAAAACCACGATTGCGATCGATACCATCCTCAACCAGCAGGGCCAGAATGTCTTGTGCGTGTATTGCGCGATCGGCCAGCGCGCTGCCGCCGTGGCAAAGGTTGTCTCCACCTTGCAGCAGAAAGGGGCAATGGAGTACACCGTCGTCATGGTAACCGAGGGCAATGACCCGCCGGGCCTGGCCTACAT